>JAIWOH010000214.1 GCA_020216985.1 Nitrospira sp. | reverse complement strand
CAGCCCGGCCGGAAAAACAGGGCTGAGTTGCGGGTCGCAAGTCAGGTATCCACAGACCAGCTTGGTGAGCTCTCCTCCTCCGCCATGTTGCGACAACATTCGTCCTTCGGCGAGGATCTTTCTGAGTTGCTGGGCGCTGTCGATCGGGGGTACGGGAGGGCCGTTGCCCATGAGGTGCGGATGGCCGTGCGGGAGAATGACGATATCGCCGGCTTCAAGAGGCACCGTGCGACCGTCCTCTTCGAGACGTACGTAGCCCCGCCCTTTGGTCACCAGGTGGAAGATAATGACGTGCTTCGGACGTGCGGGGAGATACGATGCCACTGTGCAGGCGTCGGGCTCTCGCGCGCACCAGGGAGAGGAGAACTCACCGTTGAAGAACACCGCGCCGTCGAGCGTGACGGTCTTCAGCACTTCGGATAGGACATCCATCATCAGGCTCCCGAGTCGTACAAACGAACAGCCTGCAAAGAATTCCGGACGCTCCGATAAGCCGAGCGCAGCTTAGCATGCTCCTGATAAGAGAGCCAGACGCGCGGATAAGACATCGAGCGAGGTTCCGTCTACAGTGCGGGCAGCTCGGGCGCGGCGCGAAGGGTTGTCATATCAAACTTCACACTTCTTTTAGCTCATGGAAGGAGGCACACGCGGGTTCCATAACACCTGAAAATTGCGTCAGGCTGTCGGCGTCCAGCGGTAAAAAGAGTATCAAAAAATGACGAGCACCACTCGTATCTTCACATTCGGCACGACAACATTAAATGGGATGTAATTTTTATTTGCTATCAAATACAAGGAGATTGTCATGAAATTATCACGATTCTTCTCTTTGACCCTAGGACTCCTGCTGATCAGCTCGACGTCAACATCGGCAGAAATTCTTGCTTTGATCAACTACGAAAGCAAGCCCGATCAACAGGTGAGACGGGAAGGCATCGCAATCATGGATATCGATCCGGAGTCCGCCGACTTTGGAAAGATTCTGATGGAGATTCCGCTGCCGGCCGATCTCGTGGCCCACCATATTTTTTTCAACCGGGATCGCACCAAAGCCTATGTCACGGCCTTGGGGAAAAGCGTCCTGCACGTCGTCGATCTCACGAGGTTTCCCTACCGGCTTCGCGCCATCGACGTCCCGGAGTGCCAGGTCGGCGAAGATCTCGTCGTGTCAGAAGATAACCGGACTTGGTATCTCACCTGCATGGGATCGAGCACGGTGATCATGGGGGACGCGCTGATCGACAAGCCGATCAAAACGATCCGCACTACGGAGTCTGCCGAGGCCACGATTCTCTATCCGCATGGGATTGCGATTCACAACGGCATCGATCGCGTTCTCGTCACCAGCACCGTCAAGCCGGATATGTCCGACCAAGGCGACTCGGTTACTGTGATTGAGGCCGGAACGGGAAACGTGCTGTCGACACACAAAATCGGGTCGAATCCGGATTCGGTCAAGTCGGCTCCCATTGAAATCATGTTCAGCCCTAATGCCGATCCCCCGGTGGTGCACATCACCAACATGTTGGAAGGTACGCTGTGGGCCGGCGTGTGGAATCCCGATAGCAAAGCGTTTTCATTCCATCAGATCGATAACTTCGAGCCGCGACAACAGGGCATGCCGTTGGAAATGCTCTATAACCGGAAGGGGGACCGCCTGTTCGTTACGACGGCCAAGCCGGGGTTCGTCAATCTGTATGACAACAGCAATCCGAAGTGGCCAAAGTTTCTGAAGGCCATTGCCGCTGCCGCAGGCGCTCACCACAGTCTGTTGTCGCCTGACGAACGGTACCTTTTTGTCCAGAATAGTCTGCTGAACCTGGATGGCCTGAGCGACGGGTCCATCACCGTGATCGATCTGAATACGGACAAAGTCTTGGGGAGCATCGATACTTTGAAGGCGCAGGGTTTCAACCCCAATTGCATCATGTTGCTCCCGAATCATTTTCGGCAGGGGGGCTTGCGGACCAGCCTGGCCGTTGAGTGAGCCGATTTTCCACCAGGCCGAAGATCAGAGGGAGTTGGTTCGACTCCAAGCCATAGAACATGCCTTCGACTTCGACAACCGGCGTCGTAACCGAATCCGATTTGGAACTGTACGGCAGGTTGCGGATGATTCACAAACGTGGGCCGTCTATTACGGAACCGTCGGAATAAGCACCCGACCCGCATGATGGAACGAAGGGACGAGCAACGACGCCTAGGGAATAATAACTCCGTTCAATTGTGCAACCCGGCCATCCTTCTATAGGATCGTCTCCTCCTTTTCCCACCGACGATCCGAGAGGCGTATTGAACACGTTTAGTCGAACGTGTTCAATAGACCAACCCTCACGTGACAGGCTTTCCGATTGTGTTCACTCCTGCATACAATGTAAGGTGATGTCACTTACTGCGAGAGGGGCTTCATGGCATTGACATCGTACAATCGAGTATCGATTCCTTCTTTCATGTACGGAACGGCTTGGAAGAAAGAAGCCACGACCTCATTGGTGCTCAAGGCCGTCGAAGCCGGCTTTACGGCGATTGATACGGCCAATCAGCTCGTCCATTACGACGAGGCGAGGGTCGGGGACGCGATGGAACAGCTCGCGCAACAAGGAATCACGCGCAGCCAATTGTTTCTTCAGACCAAATTCACCCCCCTCCATGGTCAGGATCATCGGCTGCCCTATGATCCCCGCGCAAGCCTCGGCGAGCAAGTCCGTCAATCCTTTGCGAGTTCTCTCGACCATCTCCGCACGGATTATCTCGATTCCTATGTGCTCCACGGTCCGTACTCCCGCCGCGGACTGGGTAGTGAAGACTGGGAGGTCTGGGGCGCCATCGAATCGTTGTATGATGCGGGAAAGACCAGGATGATCGGCATAAGCAACGTCTCGGCCGAGCAACTGACTCTCTTGTGCGAGCGAGCCAAACACAAGCCGATGGTGGTGCAGAACCGGTGTTACGCCGCGTTGGGATGGGACAAGAACGTCCGGGAGATTTGTCGGAGGCACGACATCATTTACCAGGGGTTTTCGTTGTTGACCGCGAATCGGGCGGTGTTGATCGACCACCGAATTCGAGCCATGACAGCCAGGTACCAGGCCACTCCGGCTCAACTTGTTTTCCGATTCGCAATGCAGGTAGGGATGTTGCCACTCACCGGCACGACGAATCCCGAGCATATGAAAGAAGACTTGCTGTCGGATCGATTCACCTTATCAGCGGAAGATGTGAGACAAATTGAATCAATCGGCGATTCATGAAAGTGTCGGTCAAACGAATCTATGAGCCCCAGGCCAAGTCCGATGGCTTCCGTGTGTTGGTTGATCGCCTGTGGCCACGGGGAATATCAAAAGAAACTGCGCATATCGACCTTTGGCTCCGTGAGATCGGTCCATCAACCGCTCTGCGCAAATGGTTCAACCACGACCCCAGCCGGTGGGCTGAGTTTTGCCGACATTATCAAGCCGAGCTCAAAGAAAAAGAGAATTTATTAGCCCTTCTGGTCAAAGAGGCTCAAACCAAACCGATCACGCTGCTCTATTCGGCCAAGGATGAACGGTATAATCAAGCCGTTGCCCTCCAGAGCTTTCTGCTCACACACATTCGTTTTTCTCAACCCCGCGTCCCTCAGAAGACGACAGCGGAAATCGCGTCTGAGAAGAAACGACGGAAACCGAGGTCTCCATAAAGAAGCCCTTCGAACCCAATCGAAACGGATCGGTCATGACATCACCGTCATGACAGTCGCAGGGAAACGTTCCCCCGTCAACCCACCGGACAGCGCCCCTTTTGCTTCCCCCACCCTTGCATCCTTTTTCCTGATGCTCCGTCTTTAGAGATGAACGGTGGAATGACCCGTCGTTCAATCTTTAAGGAGGTCTCCTATGCGTCCCCATATTTCACTCGATGTGCGCGATGTCGCCAAATCGGCGGCGTTTTATGAAAAGGTGTTCGGTGTGAAGCCACAAAAGCAGGCGGCCGACTATGCCAAGTTCGACCTGCTGGTTCCCCCGCTCAATTTTTCGCTGATCTCCTCCACGGGAGAGGTGAGTTCCGTAGATCACTTGGGGATCGAAGTCGAAACGGTCGATGAGATCGCTGCGTGGAAAACCCGCCTGCAGGAGCGGGGTATTCTCCAAAAGGTCGAAGAAAATATCGCCTGTTGCTTCGCCCGACAGGACAAACTCTGGTTCAACGACCCGGACGGAAACGCCTGGGAGATCTTTACCGTCCATGAGCAACTGGAGGTCACAGGCGCTCTCAGTCACACTGGTTGCTGTGTCCCCAAGAAGGGGGGCGCGTCAGAGCCTGCTGCTTGCGGAGCCTGAGCTGGAGCGATACTGTAGGAATAGCCACGAGGAGAGAGGCCGTCATGACAACCAACACTGAAGAACTTTGGCAACTCGTTCATGACGGCCTCCGGGCCTTCATCGCCAAGCGGGTGAGTGATCATGGTCATGTCGATGACATATTGCAGGACGTGTTCGAGCGCGTCCATCGGCAGATGAGCAGTGTGAAGGATTCCAGTCGCATTGCTTCTTGGGTCTATCAAATCACGCGGAACACGATCATTGATTATTACAGAAAGCCTGGAAAACAACGTGAAACTCAAGTCGGATTGAGTGCCGAAGTTGAAGCATTGGTTAAGGTATATGCTGACTCCGATGTTACCGGCCAAGATGAGCCGAGCGGGGTGCGTCCTGAACTCGCCGACTGCCTGCGCCCCATGATCGAACGGCTATCCAAAGATTATCGAGAAGCCATCGTCATGGTAGAGCTCGATGGGATGACGCAGCAAGCCGCAGCTA
Organism: Nitrospira sp.; assembly: GCA_020216985.1. Lineage (GTDB taxonomy): Bacteria > Nitrospirota > Nitrospiria > Nitrospirales > Nitrospiraceae > Nitrospira_D. The sequence continues at coordinate 5,201 of JAIWOH010000214.1, read as the reverse complement.
GGCGCCTGGGAATTTCTTTGCCCGGCATGAAATCCCGGGTACAACGGGGGCGCAAACAGCTCAGGCAAATGCTGAATGACTGTTGCTTGATCGAGCTGGATCGTCGAGGGGGAGTGATCGAATTTCGCTCTCGCCCGGGTGTCTGTGATCCCTGTCAAGGTCGTCGGTAAACAGATCTCGATGATGTCACGCAAGGAAATGTTGATGATGCCCTCAAATGTCTTCGGAAACGGGGGGACTCAGAGCGCATCATGCCGTGGGCATAGTTGCCAGAGACACAACAACCACAGAAATCAGCAGACTCAATGCGAGGCCCGATTCTGAACCGGCCGCACGGTCATTTTCATGGACGTATGTCGACACAATTCCGACCGGAGAGGGGGAAGGCGTCAATGATGAAGGTTGCCGTCGTTGGCGGAGGACCGGCCGGCCTCATGGCGGCCGAAACGGCCGCCGCAGGGGGTGCGCAAGTCGATCTCTATGACGCCATGCCGTCGGTCGGTCGAAAGTTTCTCCTGGCTGGCAAAGGCGGATTGAACCTCACCCATGCGGAACCGTTGGAAACTTTTCTTTCGCGTTACGGTTCACGACGGGCGCAGCTCACTCCGATCGTTCGCTCGTTCGGGCCTGACGCGATCCGCGAGTGGGCATCGGGACTCGGCATACGGACTTTCATAGGGACGTCGCGCCGAATTTTTCCCGCCGATATGAAAGCCGCTCCGCTCTTGCGTGCCTGGTTACGCCGATTGCGGCAGTCCGACATTCGGTTTCATGTGCGACATCGGTGGACAGGCTGGGATGAAGGAGAAACGCTGTTGTTTCAGACGCCGACGGGGGAGCACTCGGTCCACGCCGACGCGGTGATTCTTGCGCCTGGCGGAGCCAGTTGGCCGAAGCTGGGGGCCGACGCATCCTGGGTGCCGCTCCTGCACGACCGAGGTGTCGAGATTGCTCCGTTGCGGCCGGCCAACTGCGGATTCGACGTCGAGTGGAGCGTATATTTTAAGACCCGCTTTGCCGGTCAGCCGGTGAAATCGGTGGCGCTGTTCGTGACGACACGGGACGGCGCGATCCAGCGCCGGCAAGGCGAATTCGTCATTACTGAAACGGGCGTGGAAGGAGGGGTGATTTATGCCGTGTCGTCGGCGCTCCGTGACGAAATCGAGCGAGAAGGGCGGGCGGTGCTGACCGTTGATTTGACACCGGATCGCGACCAAGTCCGTTTGGAGCATGACCTGTCCTGTCCTCAGGGTAAGCGGACGATAGCGACTCATCTGCGGCGCTACGCCGGAATCAGTGGAGTGAAATCCGCCCTGTTGCGGGAGGTGCTTCCCCGCGAAGCGTTTGCCGATCCGGCAGCCCTGGCCGCCGCCATCAAGTCCTTGCCACTCGTCTTACGTGGGACCCGTCCTCTCTCGGAAGCGATCAGTACCGCAGGAGGGGTACGCTTTGAGGATTTGGATGAGCGATTGATGCTGCGGGGAATACCAGGTCTGTTCTGTGCGGGTGAGATGTTGGACTGGGAAGCCCCGACGGGGGGCTATCTGCTGACGGCTTGTTTGGCGACCGGCCGATGGGCCAGAGCGGGAGCCCTCAAATGGTTTATGGAGTCCCGCACAAGACCACGTACCTAACCAAAAAGTCCGAGTATCCAATTCCAAACGCTGGAGAGCCAATTCATTATCACGTCGATCCACGACTCAGGACCCCTTTGAGCCGGTGTCTGAGAAGGACCGGACGGAGGCGCCTGTTTCACCGGCGCGATCGGAGCGGTCTGAGCTACCTGCTGCGGTATCGTGACGGGAGGGGGAACGGACTCCATGGAAAACGATGTGTCCTCGACGGATTCAACCAAAGCCGGTGTTTCGGGCGTTGCCGGAGAGGGCGGGGCTTCGAGCGACGTGCGGGCTTCTTCCATTTCCCGTTTATATTGAGCGACGAGAACTTTAAGAGAATTGCTCTCTCGTCTGGCGACGGCGACCTGTTTCGCCAACATTCGACTTTGGCCGGCTAAAGTCGCGATCTGCATCTGTAGCAATGCCATCCGTTCATGAGCCTGCTGTCTCAGGACCGGCAGCAGTTCGACCTCCCGTTGGACGGCTGCGCGCAGTTCCTCCGCAGCATGCTCTTCCTCCCGATTGGCCGCTTCCAATGATGAGATGGACCGACCTAAAGCCGCGACTTCCTCGCGAGCCGCGATTAAAGATCGAGACATTTCGTCGGTCTCGGCCTTCACCCGTTCGTAGGCGCGCTGACTGACACACCCCGTTTCGGTCAGGACGGTGACGGCCAGAACGCAGAAACCGAGCAGATGAAGCGCGCGATTCCAATAAGAACCGGACTCCGTGCCACATAGCCGTACGTGATTCATCATGGGCCATCCTTGGTGAGGGACCACCGTCCATAAAGCGGCAAAGCCGCTCGCGATCCGAGACCTCGGCGGCGTAGTCTCTCAAAAGTCGACGGCTCTGGCAATAGCGGCGATAGCAAAGAGGGTGGCCGGCATCGTGGAACGTGGGCGAACGGGGAGGTGGACGAGAAAAACGGCCTGGAAGTGCGACCGGAATTCTCGTACCATAAGCCGCATCCGATCATGCAGCCTGACTCTTCAACGGAATCGTTTCGATTGCCTCGAATCTGCGAGCAGGCGTTGTTGGAACAGTTTCTTAGAGCCGAAGCCATGGCGCTCTGGGCCGTACGGTCGGCGCAATGGCAAGATCTGCCGGTGAACGTCAGAACGTTTCTTCAACGGCACGAAGCGGACGAGCGAGACCACCTTGCGCAGTTTGAGTCGCTGCTCGGACGGCGGTCGCATGAGCGGGATCGTCTCCGCTCCATGCCTCGGCAGTGGGAGACATTGGCCGTCCATCTCTATGGATATGAGACGCTCGGTCTTGAGTTCGCAAAACTCCTCGCCGATATTCGTCCGGATCTCTCCTCGATTCTCGACGACGAACACAGACACGTCGGCTTCTTCGAGCGGGAGATCGGACAGATCCTCTTCGGAGATTCCGATGCGGCGGAGCAAGCGCGACGATCCGCCCGTGCTTGGTGGAAAAAATTACCGCGGACGCTTGATCGCTACCTCGAGCATGAGACTCTTGGGCCGTTTCGCCTGGAACTGACCCGTAGAATCACACGCGCCATCGAAGGCCGATTTATTCGTGTCGGGTTGATGCGAGAATCAACGTCCGATTGCTCGCCGTGAAACGGCGCTAGGCGGGCAAGGCCCCGCACACCGCGCCGATTCGTCGATATTTTTCTTCTCGGCGGGCCAGGAGGTCGTCGACGGGAAGATCCGTCAGATCAAAGAGTTGGTTGGTGATGGCTTTGCCGACCAACGTACAGGTGGTTTTGGGGTCACGATGCGCGCCACCAATGGGTTCGGAAACGATATCATCGATAATGCCCAGGGTGAGAAGATCTTGAGCGGTCATTTTCAACGCGGAGGCGGCATCCTGAACTTTGGCAGGGTCATCCCAAAGAATGGCCGCGCAGCCTTCCGGTGAAATGACGGAATAGACGGCGTGTTCCAACATCAAAATACGATCCGAAACCCCCAATGCCAGGGCTCCGCCGCTTCCTCCCTCGCCGATGACGACCGACACGATAGGAACCTGAAGCCTGGACATCACCAGCAAATTCCGCGCGATGGCTTCGGCTTGTCCTCGCTCTTCGGCTCCGATGCCGGGGTAGGCACCGGGTGTATCGATAAAAGAAATGATGGGGCGGTTGAACTTTTCCGCCAGCCGCATCAATCGAAGAGCTTTGCGGTAGCCTTCTGGATTGGGCATGCCGAAGTTGCGCTGCATCCGTTCTTTCAGGGTTTTGCCCTTCTGATGCCCGATCACCATCACAGTTCGGTCGTTGAATCGCGCGAATCCCCCGACGATGGCCTGATCATCCCCGAACGCACGGTCTCCGTGAAGCTCCAGAAAATCACGGGTCAATTCGTTGATGTAGTCGAGAGTGCTGGGTCTCTGAGGATGGCGGGCCAGCTGGGTACGCTGCCAGGGAGTCAGGTTTCGGTAGAGTTCGTGTTCGAGCTGAGCCAGCTTGGCGCGGAGCTTACGGATTTCCCCTTGGGCCGCCGTCTTGCCGCCTGCTGTTGCAGCCGACAGTTTCTCGATTTTTTCTTCGATCTCACGAACAGGCTGTTCAAAATCCAGATAATCGCGCATAGGCTCTGCCTTTTCCGATGAAATACGCTCCTCGATGAGAGGCGAGGAGAACGATCATCCCGCGATGGTTTGTGTTACAAGGGCATCAAGATAGCAAAGAAAGAACCCCTTTGCCTAGCACTTCTTCGATGTCGGACACAAAATGCTCGCTGGGGGACACGGTAAGGTTGGGCAACGGCGCCGTTTCGGCCTCCAAAACTGCGTCCATTTGCAACGACAGCGAAACCGCGGCTTCGCCGGGATGCCGTTGAAGGACCTCGCGAAGGCGAAGAAGTCGATCCAAGGCATCGGGTCGGTCGGAGAGACGGATGCGGACCTGTTTGACCGCCCGCTTTTGGACTTCAGCCAACGGTTCGATTCTGGCGGCGCGAAGCTTCGTACCCTTATCCCCACGGTCAATGGTGCCGGTAACCCGAATCAGCCCTTCGGGAGCAATCCACTCTTGAACGGTTTTGTACACATCCGGAAACACGATGACTTCGACCGTGCCATGGAGATCTTCCACGGTCAAATACGCCATCCTATCGCCCTTCTTGGTGAGCATGGACTTCACCATGACGATAATGCCGCATAGTTTGACCTCTTTTCCGTCCGAGACGTCGGCGAGGCCGGCCGTCGTCGCCGTCGCCAAAGCGCCGATGGTCGTTTCATATCGGCTCAAGGGATGGGCGGAAATGTAAAACCCCGTCAATTCTCGCTCGTACTTCAGTCGTTGTGCATGATCCCATTCCGGCACCGACGGCAACGGCGGTGCGTTCGGATCACCCGATGCAAGATGGCCGGATGTCTCCTCCCCAAAGATGTTGATTTGGCCGAGATCCCGCTCTCGTTGAGCGGCGACGCCGCACTCGACGGCCTGATCAAGCACCGCCATCAGTTGAGCCCGTTTCGCGCCGGTCGAATCAAAGGCCCCGGCCTTAATCAATCCTTCCAGCATCCGTTTGTTGACTTTCCGGAGATCGACTCGCCGACAAAAATCGAAGAGCGATGCAAAGGGGCCGGTCCGGTTGCGGATGTCCA
>JAIWOH010000213.1 GCA_020216985.1 Nitrospira sp. | reverse complement strand
CAATCGATTCAACCGCGCCTTCCCCCACGTTCTTGATCGCCGCCAACCCGAAGCGGATCGCCCCGTCCACGACGGTGAAATTTTTTCCGCTGACATTGATGTCCGGCCCAAGGACTTTGATCCCGAGATCGCGGCATTCGGTAAAATACCCCATGATTTTGTCCGTGTTGCCCATATCGGTCGTCATCAGCGCCGCCATGAATTCGGTGGGGTAGTGGGCTTTCAAATATGCCGTTTGATAGCACAGAACCGCGTAGGCGGCGGCGTGGGACTTATTGAAGCCGTATCCGGCGAACTTTTGAATCAACTCATAGAGCCGCTCGGCTTTCTTCTCGGGGACGTTGTTGTTCATCGCGCCTTCAAGAAACTTGGCGCGGAGCTTTTCCATTTCTTCCGGTTTCTTTTTTCCCATGGCGCGCCGGAGGATGTCGGCTTGTCCCAGCGAAAACCCCGCCACTTTGTTGGCGATCGCCATGACCTGTTCCTGATAGACGATGACCCCGTAGGTCTCTTTGAGGATCGGTTCCAGTTCCGGCATGTCGTACGTGATGGGGACCTTGCCTTGCTTGCGCTTGATGAAGTCGGGAATAAGATCCATCGGGCCCGGGCGATACAACGCAATGATCGCGATGATGTCTTCGAACCGGTCCGGCCGAAACCCCATCAGCAAGTCCCGCATGCCGGAACTTTCAAGCTGGAACACGCCGGTCGTCTTGCCGGAGGAAAGCAGCGCAAAGGTCTTCTCATCGTCGAACGGAATCCGATCGATTCGCAAGGGAGCGGCATCCGGCCGTTTCTCATTGATCAAAGTTTCCGCCCGCCGGATCATCGTCAACGTTTTCAAACCGAGGAAATCGAACTTGACCAATCCGATCTTTTCAATGTCGCCCATCGAATATTGGGTGACGATTTCGTCGTTGGCTCCTTTATAGAGCGGAACGTAGTCCGTGAGCGGGCCTTCGGAAATCACCACGCCGGCCGCATGGGTTGAAGCGTGCCGCGCGAGACCTTCCAGCGACCGGGCGATGGTCATCAGCTCCGAGACCTTCGCGTCGGTCTGGACCAGCTCGCGCAACCGCGGTTCAAGGTCCAACGCTTCTTGCAAGGTGATATTGAGCTGGTTGGGCACTAATTTCGCGACTTTGTCCGCTTCGGCATAGGGCATTTCCAGCACGCGCCCGACGTCGCGAATCGCGGCTTTTGCGCCGAGCGTTCCGAACGTGATGATTTGCGCGACATGGTCGGAGCCGTATTTTTCAACGACGTAATTGATGACTTCTCCGCGACGTTCCATGCAAAAATCCATGTCGATGTCGGGCAGAGATATCCGTTCGGGATTGAGAAACCGCTCAAACAGGAGGGCATACTCCAGAGGGTCGAGATCGGTAATGCGCAGGGCGTACGCGACAAGACTGCCGGCTGCGGACCCGCGGCCCGGTCCCACGGGAATATGTCGCGAGCGCGCGAACCGAATGATGTCCCAGACGATCAAAAAATATCCGGCAAATCCCATTGAACAGATGACCATCAACTCTTCACGAAGCCGCAACTCATAGGCTGCGGCAGGTCTGGTTCTTGGTCGCTCCTGAAGACGTTCCTTCAATCCGGCCAACGCAAGATGTTCCAGATACGCTTCACGATCTTTGAACCCCTCCGGCACCGTGTACTGGGGCAGGTGAGTCCTATTGAGGGCCAATTCCAACTCGCAAGCATCGGCAATACGACAGGTGTTGCTCACCGCTCCGGGAAATTCCGCAAAAGCCGGAGCGATTTCCTCCGTCGACTTGACATAAAGTTGATCCGTATCGAACTTCATTCTGGAGGGATCGCTGAGCGTTTTTCCGGTTTGAAGGCACAGCATCAATTCGTGAGGCCTGGCATCCTCCTTCTTCAAATAGTGGCAATCGTTGGTTCCGGCTAGAGGAATCCCCAATTTTTTGTGGATTGCAATCAGGCCGGCGTTGGCGACACGTTGGTGATCAAGGCCGTTGGCCTGAACCTCGAGATAAAATTGGTCTTTCCCAAAAATTTCTTGAAATTCAGCCGCCGCCGCCATGGCACCGGCCATATCATTTCGGCCGATCAAATAGGGAATTTCTCCACTTAAACAGCCGGAGAGGGCAATGATTCCGTCGTGGTGAACTCTGAGAAGTTCCTTGTCTATCCTTGGTTTATAGTAAAAACCCTCAAGATATCCTTTGCTGACAAGTTTGATTAAATTCTGATAGCCGGTCACGTTCCTGGCCAAAAGAATCAGATGATAATAGTCGTTATGGGCCAGGCCGCTGTCTTTTTTGGCATGACGGCTTCCCATGGCCATGTAGGCCTCGCACCCGATAATGGGTTTGACACCGGCGTCTTTGGCTTTTCGGTAAAATTCCACGGCGCCGAACATATTGCCATGATCGGTGATTGCAATGGCCGGCTGGCCGAACGCCCGAACTTGCTGAACCAGGGGATCGATCTGGTTGGCGCCGTCGAGGAGACTGAATTGGGTGTGCACATGAAGATGAACGAACGATGAAGCCATGCTCCGGATTCTATGAATGCGGGGCAGGTAAGTCAATGAAGCCGTCCGGCAGACGGTCAGCGCCGTCCGTCGTACCAAACGGACAAAAGCCGTTTATCCCGCAACGTTCGACCCCGGCGAAAAAAAATGCGCAGGATCTGCCTCGCGATTTCGGTCTTTGAATACAACGTCACTTTCCGAGGCGACGTTTCAAGTGGATGCGCCGTTAAAATCACAAACTGAAGATTGCGCCGACGCCCCCATTGCTTCAGTCGCCTGCTGAGTTCGATTTCCTCAAGCGCATAGACGTCCTCGGGAAATCCACCGACGTCGAAAAAGGCATCCCGACGGCATACAAAGAGAGCGCCGGCGGCCCATCGACACACGATGGACATGCTTCGCCAAAAATGAAAGATACCCCTCGCCCACCAAGGCAGACCTTTCATCAAGAGCGTGCTGCCCAAGCCGACGCAGGTGTTTCGTTCAATCGTCATCAAGATATCGGCTAATAACTCAGGGCTCATCAGACTGTCGGCATCCAGAAAAAGCAGCCAGTCGCCGGTCGCCACGGCAGCGCCGGCGTTGCGCGCCCGGCCGATTTGATTGATCGGCTCAAAGACGACGCGAGCTCCGGCCTCTTTTGCCAACTGAGCCGTTCTGTCGGTGGAGTTATTGTCAACGACCAGCACCTCCGACGTCAGACTCGGTTTGCCGCAATGGGCCAACGAAGCAAAGACCGACGCCAAACATCGCTCGATGAGGCGTTCTTCGTTATACGCCGGAATGATGATGGAGAGATCCATGCTCAATCCACCCATGCTCGCATGTGTTTGTCGGCTACATTAGGAGGCGATCGTTTGCCTTTATACCAGAAGGTGAAGTGTTTCCTTATGGGTCAGTTCCTCAATAGGAAACTGGGAGGATCAACACACTTGGGGGGTAAACAGTGCAGCATCGATGGTTTCAAACCGGCTGCGGGAAACAAGCCTGCGGGTTCTCCCGCGCTTGTTTCCCGGCGGAGCGACCAGACTACAGATAAACTTTCTGAACGTCGTCTTTCCGTCGTCTGAGATTGGTTCCGATTCGAGTACGTTCGCGCTCATAGCCGACGGCGGCATAATATAACGCTCTGTCAAAAAATTTGTTCACGAGATAGATCAGCTCCAGTTCTCCATGCAGCTCCACCGCACTTTCAGATAAACCTTCGCGCTGGATAAAAGCGCACATATGAGCTTTCGTTTCGATGATTGCCCAGAGGAAGTGGCTGAAGGCAACCCCTTGCCCGGCCCGGCGCGCTCCCAGCTCCGTATATCGTTGTTCAACCTCAGCTTCCGGCTTTTCCATCAACCAGTCGCTCAAGTTGCGGTAGATTTCGCTGGCGCGGGCCCGTAATTCGTCCGGCGGGACTTTATGGAGGTCGCTACAACGGGGGGAGTTCCAAACCTTCTCATTGAGTTCACGGGACAGTTGCTCCGAATGTTGCTCGATGAGCCGGACTAATCGGCTGGCCAACATAGGGTCCCTCCTTTGTTAAAAGGTAAGAAGGTATCGGTTCGGTACACCCAGTCACTTCCCCAAAACATTATGACATTGTGCGCTCAGGCGCGAGCGTACCCGATCACAATCAGCTCCGTCAATTGCTTGTTTGACCAAGACCGACGAGACTGATTCAGCTGATTGCCCTTGACGGAACTTTCCGACCGGCAGAAAATCCGACGCAAATTCCGCAAATTCCATAGATTCTGAAAAGTAAGGGGACAGCATGTCTTCCGATGCGAACGGTCCATGGCATCCGATCATTTATGTGCGTATGTGCGTGGCTAGGCGATGACGTAGGGAAAAATCGACCAGACCACGGCAGACCCGTTTTGCGGATTTAATCTTGGTTCGACGGTCTATCGGGCCGCTCCTGATAAAGACAAGCCGGCCAAGAAATTTGTCTTTGAGTCGCCGGTTGTGTGCCTCAGCTTCGATTCCAACTACTCCGACGAGTTCAATAACGGGCTCGACATCATGGGATCCGGATTGGGCTGGAGAGCCGTGGTCCGGCCGGTCACTCGCTGGATTCTAAGAAACTCAAGGGCGGCAAGGTCGAACTTGACGTTCCGTTCGACAGTGAAACCACTCCGGGCGTCACGGGTCTGCTCCGATTCATTGTTTCGGAGTGGAGCGCCCAGTGAGCGGCCTTTGAGCAGCCTTGTCAAAAAAAAGACGGACTTCCGGTTCTTGCACTCACTTGCGTTCATCTGTTATCCTGCGCCCGCCTTTCAGAAGCGATCTTTCACCCTTCAACGAGTTACAAATCAGCATTGCCAAGGAGCGCGCACATGGCTGGCATCAAGCGGGCGCTGATCAGTGTGTCGGACAAAACGGGCGTGGTCGAGATGGCCAAGGGGCTCGAGGCTCTCGGCGCGGAGATTTTATCGACCGGAGGAACGGCCAAAGCCTTGCGCGACGCTGGCGTGACGGTCACGGATGTGGCCTCGTACACGGGGGCTCCGGAAATTCTTGACGGTCGGGTAAAAACCCTCCATCCCAAAATTCACGGCGGGTTGCTCGCTCGGCGGTCGGTGCCCGCGCATGTGGAGCAGATGGCTCAGCACCACATCAATCCGATCGACGTCGTGGTGGTCAATCTCTATCCTTTCGAGGCCACGATCGCCAATCCCCATTGCCGGTTTGAAGACGCCATCGAGAACATCGACATCGGCGGACCGTCGATGTTGCGATCCGCGGCGAAAAATCACGAGGACGTGCTGGTCGTCGTCGATCCCGCTGATTACACGCGCGTGTTGGATGCCGTAAAAGCCGACGCCGTCACAGGCGAGCTGCGCCGCGAGTTGGCGATGAAGGTGTTTCAGCATACGGCGCGATACGACGGCTTGATCGCCGGCTATCTCGAAAAACAGGTGCGGGGCGGGGAGGTGAAGTTTCCCAAACTCCTCTCCCTCCAGTTTGAGCTGGGCGAGATTCTCCGGTACGGTGAAAACCCGCATCAACAGGGGGCGTTCTATCGCGAGGCCGGATCGCAAGAACCGTCGGTTTCACGCGGCAAGATTCTTCATGGCAAGGCGATGTCGTACAACAATTTTCTCGACGCCAATTCCGCTCTCGAGCTTGCCAAGGAATACGACGAATGTGCCGTCACCATCATCAAACACAACAACCCGTGCGGCGTCGCTTTGGGAGAGACTCCGGTGGAAGCCTACATGAAAGCCCGCGAGACCGATCCTGTTTCGGCCTTCGGCGGAGTGATCGCCTTCAATCGACCGGTTGACATGGCGGCAGCCAAGGAAATCACCTCCACATTCGTCGAGGTCGTTGTCGCGCCGGGCTTTACCGAGGACGCACTTGCGGAACTGAAGCGCAAGAAGGACCTTCGGTTGCTTGATGTGGGGCCACTGACGAAAGTGAAACAAGACGGCTATGATCTGAAAAAACTGGTCGGTGGATTGATCGTTCAAGATCGTGATCTGGGCGTATTGCCGGACCTGCGGACGTTGCAAGTGCCGACAGCGCGCAAGCCGACGGATGATGAATATGCCGCCTGCGCCTTCGCCTGGAAAGTCTGCAAGCACGTCAAATCGAATGCGATCGTCTATGCCCGACCTGGTCAGACTGTCGGTATCGGCGCAGGTCAGATGAGCCGAGTCGATTCGGTCAAGCTGGCAGCGATGAAGGCGCAGCTCCCGATCAAAGGTTGTGTTATGGCGTCGGATGCCTTTTTCCCATTCCGCGACGGTCTTGATGCCGCGGCACAGGCGGGGATCACCGCCGTCATTCAACCGGGTGGGTCGATCCGCGATGCGGAAGTCATCAAGGCCGCTGACGAACACGGCATGGCGATGATTCTCACCGGCATGCGGCATTTCCGCCACTGATCGGATCGTGAAACCATCGCCGCATTTTCTCGCGCCGCTGCATCGGGAAAATATCCGCCTAATGGCACACCCCATGATCCTGTGCACGTCTCGTCCCTGTCTGCGGGAAGCACGGGAGAGAATCGATCGAACCTCCTGACCTTCTCGTAGGGAACTGCGTTGCAATCATGAAAATTCTTGTTGTCGGAAGCGGCGGGCGTGAACACGCGCTCGTATGGAAGCTGGCGCAGAGTCCGCGCATCCCCACATTATATTGCGCGCCGGGAAACGCTGGCATCGAATCACTCGCCGCCTGTGTTCCGATCAAGGCCGACGACGTCGCCGACTTGAAAGCCTTCGTCGAGCGGGAACGAATCGATCTGACCGTGGTCGGACCGGAAGCCCCGCTCGCGTCGGGAATTGTCGATGAATTTCGAAAGGCCAAGCTCAAGATTTTCGGTCCGACGAAGCAAGCGGCTCGGTTGGAGTCAAGTAAAATTTTTTCCAAAGAGGTCATGATTCGCGCAAAAATTCCCACCCCTCCGGCCACAAGTTTCGAGAATGTCGATGATGCATTGGCCTTTGTAGAACAACAGGCACTGCCCGTCGTGATCAAGGCTGACGGCCTCGCGCAGGGGAAAGGAGTCGTGATCGCGACGACGAGAGACCAGGCGCGCAGCGCCATCGTCGATTTCATGGAGAAGGCAATCTTCGGCGAGGCCGGCAAGCGGATTTTGGTCGAGCAATGCCTCCGGGGAGAGGAATTGACGATCATGGCCTTCACGGACGGCAAAACCGTCGTGCCCATGTTGCCCGCTCAGGATCACAAACGGGTGGGGGACGGAGATACGGGACCGAATACAGGCGGCATGGGCGCCTACTGCCCGGCGCCGCTGGGCACGGAGGCGCTGCGCGCGCTGGTGACGCGGGACATTTTACAACCGATCGTCGAGTCGATGTCGAGGCTGGGGGCCCCGTTCCAAGGAGTGCTCTACGCCGGCTTGATGGTGGTGAAGGGATCCCCCTTCGTGCTGGAGTTCAACGCACGAATGGGTGATCCTGAAACACAAGTGGTGCTACCGCTGCTCAAGACGGACCTGCTCGACATTATCGAGGCGGTTGTTGAGCATCGATTGGATCAAATGACCGTCGAATGGCACCATGATGCAGCCGTCTGTGTCGTGATGGCATCGGAAGGGTATCCGGGCTCGTATCGGCAGGGGTGTTCGATTTCCGGATTCTCATCAGCAGAGAGCCCTTCTTCCATGGTGTTTCACGCAGGGACAGCCCGCCGTGGACAGGAGATCGTCACAGCCGGGGGACGGGTACTGGGCGTGGTGGGGCTGGGAGCTTCGTTGAAAGACGCGCAAGCCGAAGCATATAAAAGAGCGGCGTCCATTTCGTTCGAAGGATGTCACTACCGCAGGGACATCGCCAGTCGCGCGTTCGGGCGCTGACCGCTACTTTTTTAGGCCCTGCATCGATGGCAACAATCCTTTCCTACAGTGAGCATGAGTGTCCCCGTCTTTCGCAGACGGTCGCGGAGACCATCAAACGAGGCGGCGTAGTAGGCTTTCCGACCGAGACCTATTATGGGCTCGGTGTGAACCCCTTCAACCCAACGGCTGTTGGGCGGCTCATACAAATCAAAGGCCGCCCGGACAACAAACCCATCCTGGTGCTGATCGGTATGATGGAGCATCTGTCTCTGTTGACTGAGTCCATTTCTCCCGCGGCTGCGCTGTTAATCGATACCTTCTGGCCTGGTCCGCTGACCATTCTGTTCCCTGCGAAGCCTTCGCTTCCATCCACCCTCACGGCAGGAACAAGGAGAGTCGGCGTCCGACTGACATCCTGTTCGCCATTACGGAATATCTTAGAGCACGTCGGGCCGTTGACCGGAACCAGCGCCAATCGATCCGGTGATCCTCCGGTTACCACCGCAGCTGAGGTCGTCAAGACGTTGGGTGCGGAAATCGATCTGGTGATTGACGGAGGAACGACCCCGGGAGGAGCGCCATCGACCGTCGTCGATGTCGGGGAAACAATCCAAATCATCCGTGAAGGAGCCGTGACGCGAGCGATGTTGCAAACCGCGATTGGAACGAAGAATCCGGTCTTCACCTGAAGACAGCCTTGCTCGGTGTTACGGAAAGGTTTAAGAGTGTAATGACTCGAACGGAAGGAAGGGCGGAATGTTGACAAAAAGATGGGTGCGGCGGTGCACGGGCCTGACCGTATGTTTCGTACTGATCCTCAGTCTCTCAGGATGTGACTACTGGCCCCCGGCGCTTCAAGCTCAAATTGAACAATTACGGGCTGAAATCCAGACCTTGGCGGCCGAAAAGTCCGAACTCCAGTCACAGGTCGATGAATTGACCAAAGCCAAGCGCGACCTCCAAACCCAGGTCGATGAGTTAAACCGGTTGAATCGGGAAAAGACGACTCTGATCACCGGCTTACAGCGTCAAGTCGCGGCATTCCAGGCGAAATCATCCAAAGCCCAAAAGGGAGTGAGCAAGCCTACCCAGAAATCGACCACACGCTCGCCCGCAAAAAAGTCTACGGCCACAAAGCGATAGGGGCTCTTACCCGTGCAGTTGAAGATTGACCGTCAACTCTCTCAGGGAAGCACACATCAACTAGACATTGAAGAACTTCCCGAGGAGGCTGCCTCCGAAGAGGAGGAGGCTGTTGCCGTGGATGGTGAAGCCGCTGGGCCGGCAGCCGTGTTCGTCGTCGCCTCTTTTTTTGACGAGGTCGCTGTTGCATCACCGGACGGCGGTTTCAGTTTGTCCGAATAATCCGTCACGTACCAACCGCTTCCTTTGAACATGATAGCGGGTGGTGAGATGATGCGGTTGACCGATTTCCCGCATCGAGAGCACGCGGCAATCGGATCATCCTTGATGCTTTGCTTGACTTCAAACTTATACGCGCACGGTTGACACCAGTATTCATAGATCGGCACGGTACTCTCCTGATTTGCAATGAGATGAACAAAAAAAAGATAACCGCAAGACGTGGGAAGTCAAGGGGACCCCGTCAGGTTTGTAGCTTTTGCACCGCCTCCGCAAGACGGTCAAGCCCTCGATTGATTGTGTCCATGCTGGTGGCATAGGAAAGTCTGATGTGTTCATTGCTTCCAAACGGCTCTCCAGGAACAACAGCAACGTGGGCATGTTTCAAGAAGTAATCAGCCAGAGCCTGGGGGGAGTCAATCGGACCCTCCGGTCCACGCTTTCCTAGCACTCCCGCCACATTGGGAAACGCATAGAACGCTCCGGTGGGCATACGGCACGTGACTCCCGAGATTCGGTTCAATCTGTCGATCATCGCCCTGCGGCGATGATCGAATTCCGTCACCATTTTTTCAGTGAAGGATGCGCCAAGCTTGAGAGCGGCGACGGCGGCCTTCTGCGAAATTGAGCAGGGATTCGACGTGCTCTGGCTTTGGATATTGGCCATCGCCGTCAGAATCTCTTTCGGCCCCGCCGCATAGCCGATCCGCCAACCGGTCATTGCATAGGCTTTCGAGACGCCGTTGATAATGACAGTCTGGGCCGCCACCTCCGGTCCCAGCGAGGCGATGCTCACGTGCGTGACGCCGTCATAGACGATCTTTTCATAA
>JAIWOH010000212.1 GCA_020216985.1 Nitrospira sp. | reverse complement strand
ATCTCGTCGGAGATAATCAATATGCGATGGCGCACGGCTATCTCGGCGATGGATTGCAAGGTCTTTCGATCGTACGTCGCTCCCGTCGGGTTGCAGGGGCTGTTGATGACAATCGCCTTGGTCCGCGGCGTGATTAATCGTCGCAAGTCGTCCACGTCGATGGCATACCCGTTATTTTCGCTGGTCGACAGAAAAACCGGCGTCGCATCGTTGAGCAGCGCTTGGTCGACATACGAGACCCAATAAGGAGCAGCAATGATCACTTCATCGCCGGCCTCCAGATAGGCTTGAGCCAAGTTATATAAGGAATGTTTGGCTCCGCAGGACACGAGAATTTGAGGCTTCTCGTACCGCAATCCGAATTCGTTCTGAAACTTCTCGATAATGGCCTGACGGAGCTCGTCGATGCCGGACGACGGCGTATACTTCGTAAAACCGGCTCGAATGGCCGCTTCCGCGGCCGCCTTCACCGGCTCAGGGGTATCAAAATCCGGTTCGCCGGAGGAAAAATCCACCACGTCGATGCCTTGCGCCGCCATCGCCTTGGCCGTCGCAGTCATGGCCAAGGTGGGAGAGGGTGTGATCTTATTGACCCGCGCAGCCAGTTTCATAAGACAACTCTCTTGATTCGCTCCTGTAAACGTTGCGCGACATCCGGATGAAGAAACTCCGTCAGCGAACCACCGTGTTTGGCGACGTCCTTAATGATGGTGGAAGAGAGATAGGAGTATTCTTCGCTCGGCATTAAAAAGACCGTTTCAACGTTACGGGCCAACTTTCTGTTGACGAGAGCCATTTGAAATTCGTGTTCAAAGTCGGAAATGGCCCGCAATCCTCTGATAATGGCATGGGCCCCGGATCGCTCAACATATTCGACCAACAGTCCCTCGAACGAGGTGACTTCAACTTGTTTCAGATCTTTTGTCACCCATTTCACCATTTCAATCCGTTCGGCCAGGTTAAACAGCGGGTGTTTATCAGGGTTCGGCGCAACGGCGACTACGACAACGTCGAAGACTCGAAGGCTTCTGGTGATGATGTCCGTATGGCCATGCGTGATAGGATCGAACGTTCCCGGATACACTCCTATTTTCATGACGGCGTCCGGCTTGTTTGCGAGTAAAGAGAGAGCGCTGTATCGCCGTAACGATAGCCGCGGAGGTAAACACATGATCCAATCAGGGGAGGCAGAGTCGTTTTTGCCGCATGCTCGATCATAAACCAGGAATCCGGAGCAAGAAGGCGGTCAAGGGCCGAATGCTCGAAGATCGATGTCAGTTCCATCACCATGGTATAGGGAGGATCCGCAAAGACAACGTCATATTCTCTCCCCCATAATTCAGGACGCGATAAGAACCGCTCGACAGTTTGAGCATAGACAGTCAGAGAAGAGCCTACTGCACAATCGTGGACATTTTGTCGTAACAATTTGAGCGCCGAAGGATCAGACTCAACGCAAGTTGCATGTGAGGCCCCTCGGCTCAAGGCCTCAATCGCGACGGCCCCTGTGCCGGCATAGAGATCTAAAAATCGGCAGCGTGGAAGACGATTACCAAGAATGGAGAACAAGGCTTCTCGAACTCTCTCGGAAGTAGGACGGAGCCCAAGCCCTTGAGGTTGGCGAAGACGTCGACCACGGTGAATCCCAGCGATGACACGCATGAAAAAGGGGAGCAACCCCGTTTATTATAGGGAAGGACTGTAACACAGCGTTTTTGAAGGGGTCAAGAAATTGAAACCGGGGTCCCTGACTATTAGGCGAGCAACGCCCCATTTCTACGTTGTGTTCTTCTCAGCACGTTGGGCCATAAAAAGCATATTTTTTGACCCTCAACCGAGAGAGGGACTATAATGATCGACACGTAAGTGTCTTTGTAACCCAATCGTCGTTCCACAACATCTTCACGAGGGTCAAGGATGGAGAACCCCGTGATGACGATTCGATCTCGAAACAGCCGATTGCCGTTAACGAACGGCGACGGGCTGCGGCTCCCGAGCCGCAAGGCTCTTGCGTCGATTATTGGAAATGGTCCGATCGATAATCGCGCCGCAGTTAATACATTTCCATGCATAGAAAATGAGGAAAAAATCAGAGAATCGTTCCAACATCATGAGCCCTTTGCACTTTGGACATTCCATCACTCCCTCCTCAGGTGAATATGTTCACTTCTGTCACTTCATTAAGCAAAAGACGAACCAATTTTAATAGCATTGATATTTCAACATGTTATGATTTTTTCGTTCCAAGGTCCGGTTATATACGACCTATTTCCCCAGAACAAAAACGTCCGTAGTGTCATTTTTTTGTCCTTTTGAAGGTCATAGAGGTGGAAAATGGCGGCCAAGGGAATTCCCTATTGGCCTGAAAGCGAGCGACCTCGTGAACGGCTTCTGAGCAAAGGGCCTGAAGCCCTCTCCGATGCTCAATTGCTCGCTATCTTGCTGCGAACGGGGAGGCGCGATTCATCAGCCGTGCAGGTGGCGATGGAACTTTTATGTCACGTCGGAGGTCTTAGCGGCTTGGTCAAATCCGGTGTGGAGGAACTATGCTCAGTCGAAGGGGTGGGGCCAGCTAAGGCAGCGCAGCTCAAAGCGGCGTTGGAATTGGGACGGAGGTCTCTGGCAACACCTCTCTCAACGGGCATGCGCATCTCATCAAGCGCCGATCTTTTTCGCCACTTTTATCCCGTCCTTCGCGATCGAAAACAGGAGCTGTTCAAAGTTGTACTGCTCGATGCCAAGAACGCGGTCATCAAAGAAACCACGATCTCGGAAGGGAGCCTGACGCTCAGCATCGTTCATCCTCGGGAAGTGTTTGCATCGGCCATACGCGAATCGGCCGCCGGTGTCATTTTTTTGCATAATCACCCCAGCGGCGACCCGACTCCAAGCCAGGAAGATCGCCGGCTGACGGATCGTTTGGTGGCCGCCGGCAGATTGCTTGGGATCTCCGTACTTGATCACGTGATCATCGGAGACGGACGCTACATGAGTTTTGCGGATGAAGGGTGGCTCACGAAGACGGCCGCCTGGGAATAAGACAAAACAAGGAGGATCGCACCAGCCAGCACCATCTTTCCACTTCTTTATTCGTAGAGGAGGGCAGGCTATGGAAGACATCCGTGCAGTGCCCATCAGAAATGTCGCCATTGTGTCCAATGCCGGCACGGGGAAGACGTCCCTCAGTGAGGCGCTCCTGTTTGTCGGAGGCGCCATTCCCACCCTCGGATCGGTTGCAGAAGGAACAACCGTTTCCGACTTCGAGCCGGAGGAACTCCGCCATCGCTGCTCCATCAGCACTAGCGTGCTCCGCTTCTCCTGGAGTCACACCAAGGTCACACTCCTGGACACTCCCGGGGCCCTTAGTTTGATCGGCGAACCTCTCGCTGCGTTGCAGGCCGTTGATGCGGTGATCATTGTCCTTGACAGCCAAGGCGCCGTTCGGACGGAATTGGCGCGTCTCTGGAGACGAATCGAAGAACTTGCTCTTCCCTGCCTGTTATTTGTGAATGGATTGGATCATGAAGGGGCGTCGATTGATCCGGCCTTGCAGGCTTGCCGTACGCAACTTCATTGTCAACCGATTCCCATGGTCGTGCCGGTCGGAGTTGGTCCTAAGCTTGAAGGAGTCATCGACCTTCTCAGCGGATTATTGGTTCGCTCGACTCCTCAGACCGCAAAGCCTCAGCTCATCCCGATCCCACCCACGTTGGAACCAATCCTCAAAGAAAAACGTGGGCAACTCGTCGAAACGGTTGCGGAGAGCGACGAAACCCTTCTTGAAACATATCTCGCCCAAGAAGATCTGTCTCAAGACACCCTTCTCTCTGGACTACGTTCCGGTGTCTTGACCCGGCGTCTGGTTCCCCTCTATACCGGCTCAGCGTTACAAACAGTCGGCATCTGGCCCCTGCTGAACGCGATCGTGACATTATTGCCGTCACCCACCGACCGAGGGACGGCTCACCCATTACCCGGCACACATCCCGACACGGGCCAACCTTGCACGTGGAAGGGAGACGAGCGGGAGCCGTTTTCAGCCTTGGTATTTAAAACCCTGATCGACCCCTTCGTGGGGCGACTGTCCTATTGCCGCGTCTTTTCAGGATCCGTTCAGGCCGACTCGACCGTGTGGAATGCCTCGAGACGATCGCGCGAGAAATTAGGGCATTTCTATACCCTTATGGGGAAACAGCACACGATGGTCGGATCGGCCAAGGCGGGAGAAATTATCGCCGTCGGAAAGTTGCACGATACGCATACGGGCGATACCCTCTGCCACGAAAAGGATTCCGTGCGGTATCCCGACCTCGGATTGCCGAGGCCGGTCCTCTCGTACGCCATCGAAGCCAAGTCAAAGACGGAAATCGAAAAAGTGGGCCTTGGTCTTCATAAGCTCATCGAAGAAGACCCCACATTGGAATTTACGCGCAACACGGAAACCAAAGAAATGGTGCTGAGCGGGCTGGGCCAGCTCCATATCGACTTGACGTTGGAGAAACTTCACAGAAAACTCGGCGCCGACGTTTCGCTGCACATGCCGAAAATTCCGTACCGTGAGACCGTCCGCGCAGTGTCTCAGGCGCAGGGCAAATATAAAAAACAAACCGGAGGCCACGGGCAATACGGAGACTGTTGGCTTGAGGTGGCTCCCTTGCCGCGCGGCAGGGGATTTACGTTCGAGAATCGAATCGTCGGCGGGGTCATTCCCCGAAACTTCATCCCCGCAGTTGAAAAGGGGGTGATCGAGGCGATGCACGAAGGGGTCTTGGGAGGATTTCCCGTCGTCGACATTCACGTGGCCGTCTATGACGGGTCCTATCATGTCGTGGATTCCTCCGAGCTGTCGTTTAAAATCGCAGGTGCCATGGCCTTTAAAAAAGCCATGGAAACCGCCCGCCCGGCGTTGCTCGAACCAATCATGGCCGTCGAGATCGAAACCCCGGCGGACGCCGTTGGAGCCGTAATGGGTGACTTAAGCGGGAGGCGAGGCCGCATTCAGTCCGTCAATGCGGATGCTCAGGTCGAACGAATTCACGCGCTCGTACCGCTCGCCGAGCTGCTCACCTACACAACAACGCTCAACAATCTAACCGGCGGGCGCGGAACCTACATGATGGAATTTTCCGGATACGAGGAAGTTCCCAGCGAATCGGTCGCCAGAATCGTCGAGCAGCACAAAGCGGAGCGGCACGCCGCGGTTTCTGTGTGAGTGGAGCCGAGAAGAGTGGAGTGAATTGAGAACAAGGCTCTTTCGCTTTGCGGGGCCGTTTTTAGTCGGTCACTTTGAGCACCACGTAGAACGCTTGCCCTTCGCGCAAGACGCGGAGGAGGACCGAGTCCCCGCGACGAATCCGACCAAGCGCCTCGTTAAAATCTTGTGCGGTCAACACCGCGAGGCGGTTGATCTCCTTGATCAAATCGCCTTCGCGTAAGCCCTCGGCGTGAGCAAGGCCGCCGCTTTCCACCTGGGCGATCAGGACGCCCTGGGTCTCCTTCAGGTTGAACTTCTCCGCCAACGCCGGCGTCAAGTCTTGGACACCCAGCCCGAGTCTGCCCTCTTTCTTGGTTTGAGGCAAAGCGGCGGCCACGGGACCGTCGCGCTTCGCGGTCAAGGGAACGTTCAGAACGATGCGCGCCAGGTCTCGGACCACCTCGATTTTTGCGGTGCTGCCCGGAGAGAGCGTGCCGATCAATCTAGAGAGGCGATTGGGCGAATCCACCACGATCCCATTGAGACTGATGATGATATCGCCCGGTTTCATGCCCGCGACGGATGCGGGATCGCCGTCAAATACTTCATTGACCAGCACTCCCTCGTGTTCGGATACGCCGAATTGCTTCGCCAACTCCGGCGTCAGAGGTTGAATGCCGATTCCAAGCCATCCACGCTCGACTTTTCCTTTGGCCTGAAGCTGCTCGATGATCTGTTTCGCCATGTTCGACGGAATGGCAAAACCGATGCCTTGAGCGAAGTTGATGATCGCCGTGTTGATGCCGATGACCTCGCCGTGAAGATTGAAAAGAGGCCCTCCGGAATTACCGGGATTGATCGACGCATCGGTTTGAATGAAATTTTCGTATCGCGATAAATTGATATTTTCCCGCCCTATGCCGCTCACGACCCCCAACGTGACCGTGCGGTCAAGGCCGAACGGATTTCCCACGGCAAGGACCCATTGCCCGACTTTGACGGAAGAAGAATCACCGAATCGAGCGCTGGGCAGCGGCCGGTCCGTCGTGACCTTGAGAAGAGCCAAATCCGTGTCCGGATCTCTGCCGATCACCTGGGCGATCAGTTTGCTTTTGTCCGCGAACCGAACCTCGACTTCAACGGCATCGCCGATCACATGGTGATTCGTAATGATGTGTCCGTCGCTATCGACAACAAAGCCAGACCCCGATCCCGGCCCATTCGGAGTCGGCGTCTTCACTCCATCACGCGGACGCCCGCCGGCGGGGACCGGGAAAAGATTGACAACCGAAGGTTTCACTTCTTCCGCCAGATTGGTAATGACGGTTTGGATTTCTTCGAGCAGACGAATGCCGGGCAGTTCGGTTCGTGACGTACCGGCGACCACTTGTTCTGCAAAGGCACAGTTCACAAAAGGCAGCCCTGTTACAGTCGTCAGGAAGGCAATTGCTAACAGTCTAATCATGAGATTATGTCTCCATTTTTATATCGTCGCACATTTCCGGAGGAAAATTAAGGCCGCTATGCGGGCATAGAGCTCTAGTCGCTTGAGCAAGCAAAGTGTTTACGACCGCTGACTTGTGAACCATGTCACACACGAAGACAGTTCGGACTCCGGACCGATCAACACGACGACATCATCAGGTTGAAACACCACATCTTCCGACGGCGCCAAGAGAAATGCCCCGCGCATCACGACAACAAGATGGACAGACGATGAACGAGGCAATTCACGAATGGATCGGCCGACCGCTACAGCACGGTGAGTAACGGTCAGTCGTTGGATTCTTGCCGATCGAACGCTTAAATCTTGTTGCATTTTGAGCAAATCTTCATGAACAGCTTCAAGTTTTAAGTCGCGAATTTTGGTGTCGATCTGCAATAAAGCTTGCTTGAGACCTTGAACCTGGCTCATTGAACGGGTCAGTATGGCGTCCATGGCTGCAAGAACGGAGTGTTCTCCATTTGTGAAGCGGGAACGAGTCAGATGATCGGCCAACTGCCGACCTGTTTCCATGACGACCCCATCGATTCGATGAAGAAAAGTCGAGGCCTGCCAATGAAGGCGAATAATCTGAATCTTGCGATTGACACGTTCTGAAACGGCGAGAACGATTTCGTACAGAGCGCTGCCGGTAATAAAGAGTTCTTTGCGGATACGATCGACAATCTCAAATGTCATGTCTGATAAGATTGATTATGTAAACTTACAGGTCTGCTTTGTGGCGAAGCCTCTCGAACGCCCTTCTCTCCATCGCACATGGTCGCAGCATAACAGATCTTCATCGGTCGGAAAACCTTCCCCTAAAAGAAGAGCCATGTCTGGCTGATAAACATGCAAACGATTTGCTTCTTTATTAAGCAATCCGTAAGATCACTGTGCAATGAATTGCGTGAGATGCCGAAGCAACGCCGTCATTAAAATCCCCCGACATCATGCCGCATTCTGCGGCTCGTGTTTCATCGGCTTCACGCACGATCAAGTCAATCGGGCGATCAAATCGCACGCGATGTTTGCCAAAAACGACCGTATTCTTGTCGCCGTCTCCGGCGGCAAAGATAGCCTGGCGCTCTGGCATATCCTGCTCACAATCGGATATCAAGCGGACGCCTTATATGTTCATCTTGGCATTTCGGGCTATTCCGACCGCTCGCAGGAGAAGGTGCAACGTTTCACGGAGGTTGTCGCTCGTCCACGAGGGGCAAAGCTGCACATTCATAAAGTTGAGAAGGAGGAGGGCGCCGGGATTCGGGAATTGGCTCAATTGGTTCATCGTCCTCCCTGCTCTACGTGTGGAACGCTGAAGCGTTATCAATTCAATCGTCTGG
The DNA here is from genome assembly GCA_020216985.1 of Nitrospira sp. Classification (GTDB taxonomy): domain Bacteria; phylum Nitrospirota; class Nitrospiria; order Nitrospirales; family Nitrospiraceae; genus Nitrospira_D. The sequence goes on along the minus strand of JAIWOH010000212.1, from coordinate 1,977 downwards.
CGCTCGAGCATGGATACGACGTCATGGCGACCGGACACAATCTCGATGACGAAGCGGCACGCTTGCTGGGCAACGTCCTGCATTGGCAAACCGACTATCTGGATAAACAAGGACCGGTCCTTCCCGCCTCTATGGAAGGATTCGCCAAAAAAGTGAAGCCCCTGTATCGTTTGACCGAACGCGAACTGGCCGCCTATTGCATCCTCAACAAGATCGAGTACATTGTCGATGAGTGCCCCATGGCGCAGGGAGCCAGAACGCTTCTGTATAAGGATATGTTGAATCGGTTGGAAACCGAATCGCCGGGAACCAAACAATCGTTCTACTGGGGGTTTCTAGAGCGGCAGAGCCGGACTGTCCCCGACAGTCAGACCATGACGGAAAATGACCGGGCTCTTCTTCATCCCTGCTCGGCATGCGGTCAACCGACAACGGCTGCACTCTGCGCTTATTGCAAGTTGATGACAAAGGCCAAACAGGCGACGTCGCCCTGACAATCCAGACGGGTATCGGATGGGCTCTACGACGCGCGATTATTACCGTATTCTTGGGCTTTCGCGAGCCGCCTCCCCTGACGACATCAAGAAAGCCTTTCGCCGTTTGGCAAGGCAGTATCATCCCGACCTTCATTCCGGCGCCGCAAAATCTGAAATGGAGAGAAAGTTTAAGGAGTTGAACGAAGCCTACGAAGTGTTATCCGACCCGGAAAAACGGAAACAGTATGATCAACGAAGCTCGTCAACCACATGGAGTCGATCGGAAACGCACGCGAAAGGCAGGGCAAAGTCCGACGATTTCGGCTTCACGAGCCGTCAAACCCAGAGCGGTTTCGGCGGCGGTTTTGCAGATTTCTTTGAAAACTTATTCGGCGAGCAACGACAGTCCCCTTCTCCAGGGTTCAACGAACAAGGAGAAGATGTCGAAACCACTGTTGAGGTATCGCTCAGGGACGTCTATTGGGGCGTCACGAAACGAGTCTCGTTGTTGGAGCCGGTTCCTTGCGCCACATGCGGGGGAAGCGGCTCCTTGCGCGGGCGAATCTGTCACGCCTGTTTTGGAACCGGCGCCCGCGCGGAGTCGAGGGTCATCGAAGTCAAAATTCCGGCCGGTATCCAAGACGGCACGAAGATGCGCGTCGCCGGAAAAGGCCGGCCTGGAGGAAACGGCGGAAAACGCGGGGACCTCTATCTTCACGTCAAAATCAAACCTGGGAAAGTTTTTCATCGAGAAGGCGACGACCTCCACGCCGTCCTTCCCGTTTGGCCGTGGGAAGCAGCCTTGGGAGCCGAGGTCACGGTTCCGACCCTTACTCAGCCCGTGCGCGTAAAAATCCCAGCGGGCAGCGCCGCGGAAAGCAAATTACGTCTCAAAGGGAAAGGACTTCCGACGGCGTCCGGCGGTCAGGGCGACTTGCTTTTGACTCTGCAGATCATCATGCCGCGTGCCATATCGGAAGAGGCGCGAACGCTCTACCAACAACTCGCTCGACAGAGCCACCCCGACCCTCGATCAGAGATCATCGCCAAGTCCCAACACGATTAGGAACGTCCCGACCCACGACGCTTGCTTGCGTTGCCACGACTAATGTGGCAATCTAGCTTCTCGTCGTATCGGACACATGGTCTTCCCTATCGCTCGAGAGGAAGGAGGATGGTTATGAAACCGATCGTGAGTGGAATCGTATCCTGCATCGCCGCGGCGGTGATGCTGATGTACGGAGGCACGGGATCGTGGGCCAACGAACCGGGCTACGGCTACGGCGGTCACGGCAATATGAGTGGATACGGCAAATCGTTCTTGCACGGAGGAACCGGGCATCTGATTCGCCACCTGCTGAAACACGAAAAAGACATCGGATTGACGCCCGATCAAGTGGCCAAGTTGAAAGATCTCCAATTAGCCCTCGATAAGGCGCGCATCAAGGCCGAGGCTGAAATCCAAATCACCGAGCGAGAGATCAAGGCTCTGACCGAAGAT
>JAIWOH010000211.1 GCA_020216985.1 Nitrospira sp. | reverse complement strand
GAAAAAGCCGACCTTGCCGCTATCGAAGCGAAGCTGAAGCAGAGCGCCGATCAGCGAGTGGCGCTTCGTCTGACCGCCCTCAAAATGAAGAGAGACGTATTGGGTCTGTTGACGCCGGAGCAGCGCGAAAAAGAAAAGACGGAGCATGAAAAGGTCTTGCGGGAGCACGGCAAATCCTCTTATGGAAGCCCGCATGGCAGTGGTGGGTCGTACGGCGCCTATCCTCATCATAAGAAAAATCCACATGAGGGAATGGGAGGCCACCCCCCCGTTCCGCCGACCGAGTTGTCCGTCCAGTAACAAGGACGAAGTCGGTCTGGCGCAAGAAGCAAAGCCAGAAGAAAAACGCGCACACTCCAAATAATAGAAGATTAGGCAGAGGAAAGGAACGGGATCGGGGGTATGCCGAAAGAACTGAAGCTCAAGAGCCATGCTCTGCTGGTGGGCCCATCGAGGGCGCCGGCTCGGGCGATGCTGAAAGCAGTGGGATTCACCGATGACGATCTGGCAAAACCCATCGTCGGAGTAGCCAATACTTGGATCGAGGTGATGCCGTGCAACTACCATCTCCGACGGTTGTCGGAACGTGTCAAAGCCGGTATTCGCGCCGCAGGCGGCACCCCGATCGAATACAATACCATCGCCGTATCGGACGGAATTTCAATGGGCACGGACGGGATGAGAGCCTCGCTGATCAGCCGGGAAGTCATCGCCGACTCAATCGAACTGGTGGCGCGCGGTCACTTGTTTGACGCGGTGGTGGCGCTCTCCGGCTGCGACAAAACGATACCGGGAACGGTCATGGCGCTGGCCCGATTAAATGTACCCTCGCTGATGTTGTATGGTGGTTCGATCATGCCCGGGCGATTTCAAGGTCACGACGTGACGATTCAGGACGTCTTCGAAGCCGTCGGCAAACATGCCGCCGGCAAGATGACCGACAGTGAGCTGAAAGATCTTGAAGATCATGCCTGCCCGGGACCAGGCGCCTGCGGGGGGCAATTTACGGCCAATACCATGGCGATTGCGTTTGAATTTCTCGGCATCTCGCCGATGGGCCGTAACGGCGTCCCTGCCATGGACGGTCGAAAAGACGACGTTGCCTTTGAATGCGGCAAACTGGTGATGGATTTGATAAAAAACGACTTGCGGCCCCGTCAGATCATCACCAGAAAATCCATAGAAAACGCCATCGCAGCCGTCGCCACGACGGGTGGATCGACGAATGCCGTGTTGCATCTGCTCGCTATCGCGCGAGAAGCCGGTGTCAAACTTGGCATCGATGATTTCGACAAGATCAATAGGAAGGTGCCGTTGCTGGCTGATCTGAAGCCGGGCGGCCGGTTCACCGCCGCCGACCTTTATGCGGCCGGAGGAACGACGCTGGTCGCCAAACGGCTGCTGGATGCCGGTCTCCTCCATGGCGATCAACCAACAGTCACGGGACGTACGATCGGCCAAGAGGCCGGGAGCGCGACCGAGACACCGGGCCAAACAGTGGTTCGTCCCCTGTCCAATCCGATCAAGCCGACCGGCGGGCTGGTTATCTTAAAAGGTAATCTGGCCCCGGAAGGCTGCGTGGTCAAGGTGGCGGGTCATTCCATCATGAAATTCCAAGGACCGGCCAAAGTCTTCGATCGAGAGGAAGACGCCTTCGTCGCCGTCAAGGCGGGACAAATCAAAGCCGGCGACGTTGTCGTAATTCGTTACGAAGGACCGGCAGGCGGCCCAGGCATGCGGGAGATGTTGGGTGTCACCGCCGCCATCGTCGGTGCCGGTCTTGGCGATTCCGTGGCTCTGTTGACCGATGGGCGATTTTCAGGGGCGACGCACGGGCTCATGGCCGGCCACGTTGCACCGGAAGCAGCCAAGGGCGGGCCGATCGCCGTCATCAAAAACGGCGACCTCATTACATTTGACATTGCCAAACGACGGCTGGATGTAACGCTGACGCAAAAAGAGATCGCGAGGCGGCTCAAAAAGGTCAAGCAGCCGGTGCCCCGCTATACTTCAGGCGTCATGGCCAAATATGCTAGACACGTTTCATCGGCATCGGAGGGCGCCGTGACAAGCTGATGATATGACATGCAGCTTCCATTTGAAGTGAAGCTGCGGCTTGAAGCCCCTCACTCCTCAACCGAATCCCGCCACACCGGTCCGGGTTCTCTCATAACGAGAGAGATCCTACGGTTAACGTTCAGACCTCACGACGCCCCACTTGTCGGCAGCCATCCAAGGGAATCATCTGCTCAGAATCAGCAGCCAGCGACACCACCATGACGGTCGAGGCCCAGGGTCTCGGAGCGCGTCGCATCTCCGGTCCTTTATCCAGTTCTTTAACCGTGCAGGACGATGGTAGCAGCACTGTGAGGCCGGATACGGCTTCACGTGCGGTAAGCCGCAGATGAGCCCCCTCTTGGGTTTCCACGACATCTACCTCCACATGATCCCTCCCCTTCCACCAGGCTCCGAACTCATCAAGCGCGCCGATCCACGCCGTCGCGTTCAGCGCCTCGATCAAGCCGACCTCAAATCGCAACTTGTGATCGAGAATGTTAGGGTGAATGAGCACCGTCAGGACCCCTCCGTATCGACTCATTTGCTCAGCCAGTTTCAAGGCGTCGGGTAGCCGCTCACCGAGAGGCGGAGGATCTTCATCTTCGACGGCAACCGGAAATTCATATTGATCGACCTCGACCGTATCCATCCGGTCCTTCATCAGCCGATAGGGCAAGTGGGTCAAGGCTGTGTTGGCCGTCGCCGTCGAATTGTAGTGGTACCCCGTCGCCACCAGCGCTTGAGGTAAGCCAAGGGGGTATGCCAGCTCTCCCGCACGAAACGACCGGACCGTAACACGAGGCGCCAGGGTCTCCAGCAGAAACTTGCTCACCCGCAGTTCGCCCAGCATAGTGGCTCCCCGAGCTGACAACCGGCCTGTGACAATCGGCCGATACTCAGGGTACTGCTCTGTTCCCGTTCCCATGGGAAACTGATCAAACACTTTTGAATGGGCCACCGTATGGCTACCGATCTCCATCCCCATCGCAGCCAAGGTTTTCATATCCGCGATCCACTGATCGGTCAAAAAGACCTCGTCATTGAAATCGCGGACGTACTTCGTTTGAATAAAAAAGGTTCCCCGCACCCCACGAGCCTGTTCCTCTTGGGCAAAGGTCAGGGCGTTGCGCATGGAAGTTTGGGCATCCACATCGTGCGTCAACAACACAGTCATGGTCCGGCCATCGGGTGTCGGATCAAGCGTAACCGCCCACGGTTCACCCCGGCGATACACAGCTTCCAGCAAGAGCAAGAGCCCATCAGTTGCTGGAGTAAATCGATTGTTAAACGATCCAGAAAAACCTTCGGCCCGTAAGGTATGTCCCCGCCACAACAGGTATCCGATATCGACGCCCACCGCCATGGCCCATCCTGGGCCGATCGGTCGTTGCACGATCCCCGCCAACCCATCTTCATATGAAGCCAATGTGGTGGCGGATGACGAGCGATACCGAGTCACCCCGATCGGCGGATCGGCTCCAGCCGGATGACGCAGAGGAATCGTCCAGTGCCGGTCGGGAGCACCTCCCTGCAACAGCCAGGGTTCGCCATGAAAGAGAAGCGTGCTTGGTGTGCGACTTTCCGAGGCCTCTTGAATGCCGAATACCTCTTCAAGGCCGCCGCCGATCGGCCCACACACGATGAGCGTGCCGCCCTGTCGTGGATGGGCCGCCAACCGTTGAATCACCTCCCGGCTGAAGACCTTTCCTGAGAGGATCGGATAGACCAGAATCACTTGATGGCGAAGGGCCCGTTCCGGCTGATCGGTCAGCACAAACGGAATGCCCTTGGCTTTTAAGCCATGAACCAGCTCCAACCAGTTGGACCGGGGATCGGTCAACAGCACGGCCAACCGATGAACCTCGCCTTCTGTGTACCGAGACCACGGAGTGGGTGGCTCATCAGAAAGAACGGAGGGTATCGAAGGCCCTGATAACCCCGGCAACACCACCATGCGATGGCCCTGCAAGGTCATCAGCGCTGACGGGTCGGTCCAGATCCACCAGCCAATCAGGATACCGGTCACCAGTAACACCCACGTGAACAAGCTGGGCCGCCGTCTTGCACGATGATCAGCCACGCCATCACCCGAAAGAGAGGAGTCGCCTGACTCCTGCGCATCACGGTAATTGTTCATAGCCCTCCCAGTCATGGACCATCAAACCGGTGACAGCCGGTCGGTTAGACTCCGCTGCCCAATCCTCGATTGCTTTCTTCACCGTCTCTTTTGAACGGCCGGCAAAACTGAGCCACTGTCCTTGCACGTGATAGCGAGCGGTCTCGGCAAAATAAAAAAGCTGGGGATTTGCTGAGCGAGGGGCGGTCAGCACCAGCTCCCCTTGGGATCGATCAAGAAAGGCCGTAGCGTCTGCTGGACGGCTTACCCGCCGAAGCACAAGATGCTGCTCATCCGACAAGGGTCTCGTTTCGATCGCTCCCCAGACCGGTTTTCCGAGCAGAGCTCCATAGCGAATCCAGTCATCGAGCAAGGCCTGGCGTTCCGTGGCATCGACCCGGTAACTCATCACCACCACTTCATCGGCGACCTTGAACACATGTAGGGCCAGTGAGCGTCCCTCAATCGACAGATGGGTAAACCAAAACGGCACCACTACTGAGAAGGAGAGGTGTGATGGCAACGCCCGGCGAATATCAGTAAGCATCGCCACATAGTCACGATACCGATCCTGCCCCAGCCGAGTTTCCGGAAGCAGATAGGGCTCGATGTCCACCTGCAATCCGGCAGGAAGACTGTCGCCACACTCCGTTACCAGGCGGCGGATACCTGACAGCAGCCGATCAGGATTCACCGCCGCCTCCGGCCACCCATCGAGCGCAAAGACGTCAATCCCCTCGTCACGCCAGCGGCGGATCAACGAGCAGTAGGCTTGCCAGACAGGAGCGGGATTGTCCGCCGGAGGCATCTGGACTGAAAGCCGCCGGCAACCGATCGACCGGCAGGTCTTCACGACTTGATCGGCTTGCTGCTGCACTTTCTGAAGATCCCAGACCCACAGGCCCCGCTTCATGGGACCTGGCCGTCCAATTGGAGCAGCCTCAAACCATGCTTTTGTAATGGTGAGTTCGGCAGGGAGTTCAACTGCGGTCACCGTCAAGGCGACAAGTTCTCGGAGATCAACATGGTCGATCAATCGGGGAAGCAACACATCGACCTCAAAAGGCCCTTTCACGGTCCCCCATGCGATATGGTCTTGTTTGTTCCACCAAACGCGGTCAGCCATACCCAGCTCGATTGTCCCTGACGCGCTGCCAACGAGCTTCAGGGTCTGAAACGACAGGATATCGACCGCTTGCTCCGGCTGACTCAAAAACCAGATGACTCCGCAGGCCGTCCTCGCCGTCCCTGCAAACTGAATCACAAGCTCCTTTCCCCGCACTGTCCAACTCACCGAGCACGAGCCAAAGGGCCGTAGTTGTTCCGCTGCCGGAATCAGCTGCACCTCCGATCCTCCCCACCGTTCAGTGCGTCGCAGGGGTGGCTCCGATTGATTGATCAGCACCGTCGGTTCTGCATCGCCGGACCAGACCACTTCGATCCGATCAATCCGATCGGGCAATGGCGGTCGGAGCACAATGGTCTCCTCTCCTCCTTGTGCAGCACCGACAATGGCCAGAAGCCAACAGCTCACAAGGCCTATGAGTCTCCATCCTCTGCTCTGGGACACGATAACGATCTCCGTGTTTCCCTTGGAAAAGAGAGCGGTCTTCGGCATTAGTACCGCGGCTCAACACCGTGGTCGAGAAGGAAGCAATCGAGCCTTCGTGAAACTGAATCAGTCAGCGGAAGTCGCGTCGTTCAAAGATCAGCCCGGCGACCACAAGCAGGAACGTGGCATAGGCAAGGCCGTAGAGCACGATGAGAGCCAGATCGGCACTTGTGACCTGGAGATGGTGAATGACGTGGCCCTTGAGATTAAACCGTTCGAGATTGGGCAACACATAATAGAGCCCGTTCATCACCGCCCGCCCGACCTCGTCCATCTTTTCGCTAAAGGTCTTGAGGTCCGGCGTCAGGTGACCGATCACATAAACTGCCAGCGTGAAGATCGCACTCAGGGTCGTGCTGGTGAAGGTCGAAAAGAGCAGTGCCACCGCCGTGATGACCATGAACTCGACAAAGATCATCCCCACCGCTTCAAACAACAGACCGTCCACCGTCACATTCCTCGCCCACAACACAACTACCAACCCCACCGTCATGATCGCGGTATTGACGAGCAACGTGATCAACAGCCCCAGGTACTTGCCCAGCAGAAACTCATAGCGGGCCACCGGTTTGGACACGATCGTGTAGATCGTTTTCTTATCGATCTCTTTGCTCACCAGCCCGATGCCGATAAAAATGGCGATCAACACACCAAAGAAATTGACACTCGCCAGGCCGATGTCGATCATCAACCGGTCGAAATCGCCCAGCGTGAGTTTCGAGATAATGATCGAACTGCCGATCATCAGCAGCGCGAAGATCAACAGATTGTAGAGCAGCTTGTCCCGCAGATTTTCGCGGAAGGTGTTCAACGCGATCGACAGGATCTTCATCAGGCCGCCACCTCCACCGGCTGCCGCGCAGTCTTGGCTTCGCGAATGAACAAGTCTTCGAGCGATGCTCGATGGGGCGTGAGCGACACCACATGGCCCTTCACCGAGCGGACCACATCTATCGCATGGTTCACATCCTGTTGACTTGCCAGCACCACCATCACCTGCTCACCTTGAACCACCACTTTTTTGGCAAAGGGCCTGATCCGCTCCAGCGCCTCCGGCACCAACCGCTCGATCACCAATTCCACCTCGTGGGTCGAGCCGCCGCTCAACAGGTCCGAGACCGGCCCGCAGGCGACCAGCCTGCCTTTCATGATCATGGCCACCCGGTCGCAGAGCAGTTCGGCATCATGCAAAATGTGCGAGCTAAACAATACCGTCTTGCCCGCTTCCTTCAGCCGCAGGATCAGGTCGCGCACTTCTTTCCGGCCGATCGGATCGAGCCCCGACATCGGCTCATCCAGCACCACCAGTTCCGGATCGTTGATCAAAGCTTGGGCGATACCCACCCGCTGCAACATGCCCTTGGAAAACTTACGCAACTGCAAATCCCGCGCATGGCTCATCCCCACCGTATCGAGCAGTTCGTCAATTCTCTTGCTCAGAACCGCGCCACGAAGTCCGAACAGATGCCCATAAAACCGCAAGAACTCCGCGCCGGTGAGATAGTCATAAAAATAGGGCGACTCCGGCAGAAACCCCAGCTTGGCCTTGGCTTGCGGCGCGCCGATCGGGTGCCCGAAGATCGTCGCATGGCCGCTGGTGGGATAGATCAAGCCCATCAACATCTTGAGGGTCGTCGTCTTTCCCGCCCCGTTGGGGCCCAGAAAACCAAAGACCTCGCCCCGGTGCACGGCCAGCGACACTCGATCCACCGCCGTCACCTTGCGCCCCCAAAAGCCCACGCGAAACACCTTGGTGAGATTCTCAATCTGAATGACGACGTCGGCACTGTCTTTCATCGCCCCGCTCATAGCCGCTACCATCGCAGTGGAAACACATAGGCCGGCTGCTTGATCTTGGGATAGAGATACGCTGGTGCCCGATTTCGTTTATGAAACGTCTTAAGCCGTTCCGGGTGCGTCGAGCTGGTCACGGTGCCGGTCCATGGATCAAGACGATACTCCCCACCAAAGGGCTCAGTCGGCAGGGCCGCGAGCAGCCCAGCCTGAACCAGCGCAGCCAGTGACGGTGGCACCTGGCCATGGGTCGTCCGATACTGACTCACCGCGCGCTCCAGCACCCGAATGTCCCGTTCGATGATGACCTCTTTCATCCTGGTCTCAAAGAATTTTTTCATTTCCGGATCGTCCGTTTCCCGGAGCCGCGCTTCAAGAAACGCAAGCGCCGTCTCCGGTTTCCCCGCCTCCGCCGCCATGCGGGTGGCCAGTCCCGGCAAATAGGCCGGTCTGCCGGGCAGCGACGCCGCCCGCATCGTGTAGTAGGCCCCCATGTCCGGGTCAGCGAGCAGAAAGTAGTAGTTGTAGCCGAGCAAAAACGGAATGTTCCAGACGGTAGGATTCGCGGCATGTCCTCGTTCCAAGAGTCGATTGGCCAGATCGGGTCGGTTGGCGAGATCACCCAAGATCACCCCGCCCGCGTAATAAGCATAGGCATATTGCGGATCGAGTGTGGTGATCACGTCCAGGGCATGGGCCATCCATTCATATTCGTCCATCGTGTTCTGGCGCTTGCCGATCACCTGCACCAGCTTAAGCCACAACACATCGGCCCCCAGATGGTGATAGCCGAGCAGCGCGGGCTTGAGATGGTCGCCTTTAGGGAGGTGAGCCAGTTCTTCCATTTGGACGAGCGTTCGGTCTTGGCGGTGATCGAGAGTCTGCTGGAGCCCTGTAACTAGAACAACAAGCGCGAAAACAACACCTGCTACCGAAAGAAAGCCAACCTGCGTATTGGGGCCTTGAATCAAAGTCGCCGAGTCGGAACTATGAGATGCGGTTTTCATGAAGAGGCTTGGATACAACGAAACGGCGAATCCCGCCGGCTGTCACCAGCCGGCGGGACCTTTTACACAAGTGCTGCTCTATTCAATGTTAGAAAACTCCCGGTGTACAATCGGTTGCCCCATGATCAGCTGTTGCACCCCAGTGCGAAACGCCTGCGGCTGGTCCATCAGCAGTGGATGCATCCAAATTGCTTCTCGCACCAACGATAAAATTGCTATCGGTTAGAGCAGTTGATGCCCCAGCCGGAGGTGAAGCTAGCACTGCGGTACAAGATGTCACTTGAGTATAAGGAGTAGCTGGCGCAGTGGTGTCGACCCCATACATGTAGTAGACACTTCCGTTTGCTTGGAAACCGAGATCTGCAAACGTCCCTTGCGTTACAGCGCCAATGCACCAGCCCGTTGCTGGCGTGGTTATAGCTAACCATGCTGAACCAGTTACATTCCACGGTTGCGGGGTCGTTTTTGTACCGGAGGCTACTGTTACAGTGGTTGGAGCAGCAGCAACCGGCAAGTAGCATCCGCGTTCCCCCTGCCACGACACTTCGGACGTCTTGATGGCCTGCAAGTTTGTCTTGGCCTCCGACTGCCGAGACTTCAACTGGTACTGCAAGAAGTTCGGAATGGCGATGGCCGCCAAGATCCCGATGATCGCCACGACGATCATCAACTCAATGAGGGTGAACCCCTCTTGTTTTTTGAAAACCCTGCTCATCATACCGCCTCCTGGTTAAGTGAAAGGCCGCTCACGGCCTTGTTGAACATCCGCGGCGCGATGGTGCCGCCTGCTTGTTCACCTAGCAGGTTCAATGCCGTGTCACTTGTCCATGAGGCTCTTGCTCGAACCACTTGAAAACTCGTGGCTTTGTGATGGATCGTCCAACGGGGCTTGCCAGAGCCCTCTGCGCATCAGTTTCAGATTCCGTGACCCAGCGCCAAAAATTGACACCTCGTCACTTGCCCTGTTCATAAGCGGGTTTGGAAGCAAGGATGACAAGGGTGCTCAACGGACAGGAACGACCACGACCGTGACAATGGCGGCGCGCTGCCACGTTTGCCTCGTATCTTCTCCGATACGAGAGCCTTGGCCTATCGGATACGGAAAATAAGGAAAAAGGGTGGCTCCGCCAGTTGGAGGCTATATGAAGAAATGGCTCGGGGAAGTCTATTACTCAACGGAGACTATGTGCTCGCTATCTTGATCAAGTGGGACACAACTTCGCCCATAAAGTCATTTCTCCCCGCATTGTGGGGCACGTGTACCAACTTCCATAAGCCTCAAGCACCTTGATGATGAGGAGGCTTCTGACTCGACGAACGATATAGATTCCCCCGCCTTTACAGGCGGGGTGCTCTCAGAATTCAAGCTGCGCTTGTCCCGCGTCTTCCTTCCCTTGTCGAGCAACGTACCGT
>JAIWOH010000132.1 GCA_020216985.1 Nitrospira sp. | reverse complement strand
TCACCGCAACATGGACTATGACGAAGTGTTGTTTTATCACCAGGGAGAATTCTTCAGTCGCGCCGGTATCGAAGTCGGCATGCTCACGCTGCATCCCCAGGGCATTCACCATGGGCCGCAGCCGCAAGCCGTGCAGGCGGCCAAGGGGAAGACTCACACGAACGAGGTGGCGGTGATGATCGAATCTCGGTCGCCCTTCGAGGTGGCGCCACAGATGGACATGGTGGAACTCGATGACTATGCCGTGAGTTGGAGCAAAGGATGAAGCTGGTCAGTTTTCGCGTTGTCACACCGGTCGGCACCTTTACGAGAGTGGGGGCTCTTTATGACTCCCAAATCATCGATGTGAATATGGCCTACGCCCGTTGGCTCAAGGATCAAGGCGAAGCGCAACCCTCTCGGTTGGCCAACGCCCAGGTGCCGGCGACCATGTTGGAGTTTCTCGAAGGCGAGGCCTCGACCATGGCGGCGGCACGTCGGGCTGTGGATTATGCGGTCCTGCTCGGCTCCAAGGCGCGGGGCCCAGCGGGCGAAATGGTCTGGTATTCCTTGGATGCCGTGCAATTGGCCGCGCCCCTGCCCAATCCTCCGTCGCTCCGTGACTTCATCGCGTTTGAAGCCCATATCGCTGCCACCTCGCAGAAACGAGGACAGCCGATTCCGCCCGAATGGTACCAGGCTCCTGTCTATTACAAGGGCAATCCGCGCACGATCATCGGGCCGGACGAGGACCTGCCTTGGCCCTTGGAGACGACCAAGCTGGACTATGAGCTGGAGCTCGCCTGCGTGATTGGGAAAAAGGGGCACGATATTTCCCAACGGGATGCGCCGGACTATATCGTCGGCTACACGATCATGAACGACTTCAGCGCGCGCGACATCCAATTTCGAGAGATGGCCTGTCGATTGGGGCCGGCCAAGGGGAAAGATTTCGCGACCGCCCTTGGCCCGTGCCTGGTGACGCCGGACGAGATTGCCGATCTCAATTCGCTCGTGATGGTGGCGCGAGTTAACGGAGAGGAATGGTCGCGGGGCTGTTTCGGAACGATCCACTGGTCGTTCCCGCAGATGATCGCCCACGTCTCGCGCGGCGAGCCGCTCTATCCTGGCGACGTGTTCGGGTCGGGGACAGTGGGAGGAGGCTGTGGCCTTGAATTTGATCGGTACCTGAAACCGGGCGATGTGGTGGAACTGGAGATTCAGCCGATCGGCATCTTACGAACCAAGGTGGTAGGTGTGGCATGACGGAACGGCGTGGAAGGCGAGCATGAGCCGCCCACACGCAGAAGAGAAAGGAGGCGGCCATGACCACCATGATGGACCGGATGGCGCTCGAAGAGTTGACGCGCCGCCATCTTGCCCTCTACGAGGGGCCGGATCTTGAGTCGAAACTCAAGGCCGTTGTTCGCCTCGGCCCCCATAGCCGATGCTCGGTGGACGATCTGCTCGCCATGTTTCGGCTCTCCCGCTCGATCTTCTTCGAGACCCATGTCGAAACCGTGTCCGGCCATCACACGGCAACGTACCTGCGGTTTGAATCCATTGCTCGGTTCCCGGACCTGATCGCGCCGATCGCGGGCGACATGGCCGACTGGATCGACCGGACGTTTCGGGACCAGCCCCTCGCCGGCATCGTTGCTACGACGTCCGCCGCTCAAACCTTGGCACAGGCCGTTGCCGAACAGATTGGGGCCCGGATGCCTCTGCGAGTCATCCTTACTCCATACAATAGCGAAACTGGTCGGATCGGCACGAACGTCGCGAACGGGACCATCCATGCCGGGGAGCGGTTCCTTTCGCTCAACGACGTGACCACGCGCGGTCAGTGTGTGAGAAAGCTCGGCAACGTCGTTACGGACCATGGAGGGATCTTGGCCGGCATGGCGGTCTTCGCCCGCCGGGACAGCGGCCAGTTTCCGTTGATGGACGAACTGATGAGCATCTATCCCTTTTATTACACGGTGGATCTTTTAATGCCGCAGTGGGAACCGATGGACTGTCCCTTGTGCCGGCAGGATGGTCCACTCCTGTCATGGAGAGAAATGCCGGCTCTGTAACGAGGGATGCCCCTTCGTGTGGTTGCGGGGAGGGATCTAAAGAGGAACCTGAGGAGGAACCGATGGACCGAGTCGATGCCGCCAACGAGATCAAACGGGCCGAGTGGCTGCAGATGTATTACTACCTGCGTCTCACGAGATCGTTGGAGGACCGGATTGCCGCCCTCTATCGGCAGGGCCGGATCGTCGGCGGCTGTTACACCAGTCATGGGATGGAAGCGATTGCCGTCGGCTATGCCTCGGCCCTCGAACGGGACGACGTGATCGCGCCGTTCCATCGCGACATGGGCGCCTTTTTAATTCGCGGCATCACGCCGGGCGAAGTGCTGGCCCAGTACCTGGGCAAACGGACCGGGCCGACCAAGGGCAAGGACGGGAACGTCCACATGGGAGACTTAAAACGCGGCATCATCGGCTTCGTGAGCCACTTGGCTGATAACCTGCCGGTCGCGGCGGGAGCGGCGCTGGCATTCAAAATCCGGGGAGAGCGGCGCGTCGTCTTTACCGGAACCGGCGACGGTGGTACGAGCCGCGGCGACTTTCACGAGGCGATGAATTTCGCCTCGGTGCGCAAACTCCCGGTCGTGTTCTTCTGCAATAACAATCAATATGCCTATTCCACGCCGATCCGTCTCCAGATGACGATCGCCAACGTCGTCGATCGAGCGAAAGCCTACGGCATGCCGGGCGAGATCGTGGATGGCAATGACGTGGCCGCCGTGTTTCTGGCCGCCAAACGGGCCATCGCGCGGGCCCGCGCCGGCGAGGGACCGACGTTTCTCGAATTTAAGACCATGAGGATGCACGGCCATTCGGAACATGACGCGGCCAAGTACGTGCCCCGCGAGCTGTTGGAAGAATGGAAAAAGAAAGATCCGATCCTCAGGGCTGAGCAGCGGTTACGTGAGTTGGGCTACGCCGATGAAGCGCACTTTCACGACGTCGGCCTCAGAGTGCAGAAGGAAATCGACGTGGGGTTGGAGTTCGCCGAGCAGAGTCCGTTGCCCGAAGGACGGGAAGTGTTGGAGGGGGTCTTTGCCAATCCCGACGAGGTGGAACCATGAACAGCGCGACCGCAACCGAGGTCACCTATTTGGAGGCCATTTCGCAGGCGTTGGATGAGGAAATGACCAGGGACGAGCGGGTGTTCCTGATGGGCGAGGACATCGGCGCCTATGGAGGGGCCTTCAAGATCACCGAAGGGTTTATTGAGAAGTATGGTGAATGGAGGGTGCTGGATACGCCGCTCTCCGAATCGGGCTTTGTCGGCGCGGCCATCGGCGCCGCGATGATGGGGTTGCGGCCGGTGGTGGAGATGCAGTTCGCTGATTTCATCTCCTGCGCCTTCGACCAGATTACCGAGGTCGCGGCCAAAAACCATTAT
Source organism: Nitrospira sp. (assembly GCA_020216985.1). GTDB lineage: Bacteria > Nitrospirota > Nitrospiria > Nitrospirales > Nitrospiraceae > Nitrospira_D. The sequence continues at coordinate 6,559 of JAIWOH010000132.1, read as the reverse complement.
CGTTGGGGCGCGCCGGTGCCGATGGTGATCCGTGCTCCCTTCGGCGGTGGAGTCCATGGAGGGCCCTTCCATTCGGAATGTCCTGAAGGCTGGTTCTTTCATTCGCCGGGGCTCAAGCTCGTGGCTCCCTCGACGCCCTACGATGCGAAAGGGCTGCTCAAGGCTGCGATCCGCGACCCCAACCCCGTGATCTATTTCGAGCACAAGTTTCTCTATCGGCGCATCAAGGAAGTGTTGCCGCGCGAGGACTACATCGTCCCCATCGGCAAGGCGGCCATCAGACGGCAGGGGAACGACCTCTCGGTCATCACCTACGGGGCGATGGTGCATCTCGCCCTTGAGGCGGCGCAGCAGTTGGCAGCGGAAGACATCGATGTGGAGGTGGTGGATCTACGGAGCTTGATGCCGCTCGACAAGGAGACGATCTACGGCTCGGTCCGGAAGACCGGCAAGGCCATCATGGTGCATGAGGACAACAAAACCGGCGGCATCGGGGCGGAACTGGCCGCGTTGCTCGCGGAAGACTGTTTCGACAGTCTGGATGGGCCGATCCTGCGTGTTGCTGCGCCGGATACGCCCGTGCCGTTCAGCACGCCGTTGGAGGAATTTTTCCTGCCGAAGACCAGCGACATTGTGGCGGCGGCGAGAAAACTGGCGGCGTATTGAAGGCCATCAGAGGAGAGTCATGGCGACGGACATCATCATGCCTCAGCTAGGGGAAAGCATCGCGGAGGGGACGGTCGTGAAATGGCTCATTCCGGCCGGTGGCATCGTTGAGCGCGATCAACCGCTCTTGGAGGTGGAAACCGAAAAGGTGGCGCTCGAAATTCCTTCTCCTGCGGCTGGGCGACTGTCCGAGATTCTTGTGAAAGAAGGAGAGACCGTGCCGGTCGGTACGGTGTTGGGTCGCATCGATGGCGTGCCCGTCACTGATGTCATCAATCGGGTGGGGGGAGTTGTGGTTCGTCCGATGGAGCCAGTCGCCGAAAAGGGTGGAAAGGGAGGAGCGGTGGCAGGGGAAGTAGGCCAACGAAGTGAAGCTGGTGCCGAAGAAGGAGCCATGCCCCTCTCGCCGGCTGTTCGGCACCTGGCCAAACAACATGGTGTCGATCTCTCACAGGTGAAGGGGACCGGCGCCGGAGGTCGAATCACCAAGAAGGATGTGGAAGACTTCATTGCCCATCGCCACACAGAAGCAGCTCAATCAGTATCCACCACCGAGCGGCCCGCAGCGACCAAGGAACATGAAACAGGCGACGAGATCCTCCCGCTCACGCCGATGAGGAAGACCATCGCCGAACGGATGGTTAACAGCAGACGGACCGCCGCCCATGTGACAACGGTCTTCGAAGCGGATTTCTCGGCCATCGCCGCTTGCCGCAAAGGCCGTCCGCTCACCTATCTGCCGTTTGTGATCCATGCGGTGGCACGCGCGATCCGAGCATTCCCCATCATGAATTCCTCGTGGAGCGACGAAGGCATCGTGATCAAGCGCGCCATTCATATCGGCATCGCCACGGCGTTGGAGGACGGCTTGCTCGTGCCGGTCGTGCGGCATGCGGATCGAAAGAGCGTGACCCATCTGGCTCAAGAGATCGCCGATCTGGCTGAGCGGGCGAGGAGCAAACGATTGAATCCGGATGAGGTCTTGGGCGGGACCTTCTCGATCACCAACCACGGCGGATTCGGCAGCCTGCTCAGCACGCCGATCATTCATCACCCGCAAATTGCGATCCTGGGTGTCGGCGCGGTGCAGAAACGACCGATGGTCATTCATGACGCCATCGCGATCCGGTCAATGGCCTATTTGAGCCTCTCGTTCGACCATCGGGTGATCGACGGCGCCACGGCCGATCGGTTCATGGCCAAGGTCAAAGATGCAATCGAACAGAGTGATTGGGAGCGGAATCTATGAGTCCTCTCAAGGGAGAACCAACAGTCATCGTGAGTGCAGCGCGCACGCCGATGGGGAGTTTTCAAGGCTGTTTCAGCCAGGTGCCGGCCACCAAGCTGGGCAGCATCGCGATTGCCGAGGCCTTGAAACGGGCTCGGGTTTCCCCTGAGCAGGTGGACACTGTGTATATGGGCTGTGTCTTAAGCGCGGGGCTAGGTCAGGCGCCGGCCAGACAGGCCTCGATCGGAGCCGGTATCCCCCACTCGGTCGGAGCCACGACGGTGAACAAGGTCTGTGGATCGAGCCTCATGACGGTGATCATGGCATCGCAGGCTATCGGTCTCGGCGAGGCCAAGGTTGTGGTGGCCGGCGGCATGGAGAACATGACCCGCGCTCCCTATTTATTGGAGAAGGCGAGGCAGGGGTACAGGTTGGGCCATGCGGAGTTGGTGGACAGTTTGGTGAAGGATGGGTTGTGGGATGTCTATCACCAGTTCCACATGGGCAAGGGAGGGGAACTGTGCGCGGCCAAATACGGACTGACGAGGCAAGAACTGGATGATTTCGCGCTGGAGAGTTATCACCGAGCCAGGGAGGCCATCGCGACCGGCCTCTTCAAGCGGGAGATCGTGCTGGTCGAGGTGCCGCAACGGAAAGGGCCGCCGGTGCTCGTTCAAGAGGATGAAGAGCCGAACCGCGCGGATCTGAGCAAGATGAGAGAACTCAAACCGGTGTTTCAGGAAGATGGGGTCTTGACGGTCGGCAATTCTCCCTCCTGCAACGATGGAGCAGCGGCCTTGGTCCTGATGGCGGAGAGCGAGGCGGTTCGGCTTGGTCGCACTCCCCTAGCCCGGCTGGTCGGCTATGCCGGTGCGGCCTTGGCACCGGAATGGTTCACGATCGCGCCGGTCGAAGCCATCAAACTGGCGCTCAAGAAAACCGGCCTCTCTATCGGGGCGATCGATCTGTTCGAGATCAACGAGGCCTTCTCTGCTGTCTCACTGGCCATCAACCGGGAACTGGGGCTGGACGCGAAGAAAGTGAACGTCCATGGGGGAGCAGTGGCGTTGGGCCATCCCATCGGGGCCACAGGTGCAAGGATCCTCACGACCCTGATCCATGCCATGCAGGAGCGGAACGTCAGGCGAGGACTGGCGGCCCTTTGTATCGGCGGCGGAGAGGCTCTGGCAGTCGTTGTGGAGCGGGACATGTGAGGAGTGTGATGAGGAGCCAGGAACAGATGGAGCACCGCCATCAGTCTGGTGAGAGGGAAGTCGGGGGACCAACCCTGATCATCGACAGGGTCTCACGAATCGGCATCGTCGGGGCAGGCCAGATGGGTCGAGGGATCGCCCAGGTCTGTGTGGTGGCCGGCTATCACGTGGAACTGATCGACGTAGGGGAAGTTCAATTAAAAGGAGCCGTCGCCAAGATCCGAGCCGGACTCGAACGTGCTGTGGAACGAGCCACATTGGCGGCTGGTCGAGCGGAAGAGGCTCTGGCCCTTATTCACCCCTCGACCACCCTTGACCGATTGCATGAAGTCCACGTGGTCATCGAGGCGATTCCGGAAAACCAGGAGCAAAAACAGACGCTGTTTGCTGAACTGGGGCGGATCTGCCAACCAGAAACCGTGCTGGCGAGCAACACCTCGTCGATCCCGATCACGAAACTGGGGGCGGTCTCCGGTCGAGCCGATCGCGTTGTCGGGTTGCACTTCATGAATCCTGCGCCGGTCATGAATCTCGTGGAGGTCGTGCGAGGGCTCAACACGTCCGAAGAGACCGTGGCGCTGGCGTTGGACCTGGTGAAGCACCTTGGCAAGACACCGGTCGTGGCGAACGACATGCCGGGGTTTATTGTGAACCGGGTTTTGATGCCGATGATCAACGAAGCGATCTTCGCGTTGGAGCAGGGAGTGGCGTCGGCGGAGGCGATCGATCAGGCAATGACGGCGGGGACGAACCATCCGGTAGGGCCGCTTACTCTGGCGGATCGAATCGGCCTGGACACGGTGTTGGCGATTTGCGAGGTGCTGCATCGGGAATTGGGCGATCCAAAATTTCGCCCCTCTCCCCTCCTTCGTCGCTATGTCGAAGCAGGATGGCTGGGACGAAAAACCGGTCGCGGGTTTTATCGGTATGACGAAGTCGGGGAACGGGCAACGGTCACCGTGAGGGCCTAGCGGTGGAAGAAGCGCGCGCTCTTGGCGCCCGTGTTACGGTCTGTGTCACGGGAGGAGGCGACATGGAGAGGGGAGGAACGGGAGATGAATGAAATGAAGGAACGAAAACCTCGATTCACCTCTCTGTCGGGGATTGAGATCCATCGTCTGTATGGTCCCAGCGACCTCAAGGACTGGACACCAGAGCGGGAGTTGGGTGCGCCAGGTGAATTCCCCTATACGCGCGGCATCCATCCCACCATGTATCGGGGCCGACTCTGGACCATGCGGCAGTTCGCCGGCTTCGGTTCCGCCGAGGACACCAACCGCCGGTTTCACTACCTGCTGGAGCATGGACAGAACGGACTCAGCATTGCATTCGACATGCCCACGTTGATGGGGTTGGATGCGGATGATCCGCTCGCGCGCGGCGAAGTGGGCCGCTGTGGCGTCTCGATCTCGTCGCTCTCCGACATGGAGCGGCTCTTCGAGGGGATTCCGCTCGATCAGGTGACCACCTCAATGACGATCAATGGACCGGCGCCTGTGATCTTCGCCATGTATCTGGCAGTCGCGGAGCAACGGGGCATTCCGTTTGACCGGCTGGGCGGTACCCTGCAAAACGACATTCTGAAAGAGTACATCGCTCAAAAAGAATGGCTGTTCCCGCCGGAGCCGTCCCTGCGCCTCGTGACCGACGTCGTCGCCTATTGCGCGCAGTCGGTGCCCAAGTGGCATCCGATCAGCATCAGCGGCTACCACATTCGTGAAGCTGGCGCGACGGCAGTTCAGGAACTGGCATTTACCCTGTACGACGGCTTGACCTACGTGGAAGCGGCTGTGAAGGCAGGCCTCACGGTGGACAGGTTCGCGCCGCGGCTCTCGTTCTTTTTCAACGTCCACAATGACTTCTTCGAAGAGATTGCGAAGTTTCGGGCGGCTCGGCGATTGTGGGCGCGAGAGATGGCACGGCGCTACCAGCCGAAAGACCCCCGGTCCTTGCAGTTGCGCTGCCATGCTCAAACGGCCGGCTGTTCATTGACGGCGCAACAGCCCATGAACAATGTGGTCCGCACCACGGTGCAGGCGTTGGCGGCGGTGTTGGGCGGCACACAGTCGCTCCACACCAATTCGATGGATGAGACCCTGGCCCTCCCGACGGAGGAAGCGGTGCGGCTGGCGTTGCGTACGCAACAGATTCTCGCCGAGGAGAGTGAGGTGGCGAACACGGTCGATCCCTTGGGAGGTTCCTACTACGTCGAGGCCTTGACCAATCGGCTTGAAGAAGAAGCACAAGCCTACTTTCGCAAGCTGGACGCCATGGGTGGCATGGTGGCGGCGATCGAACAGGGGTTCCCGCAGCGGGAGATTCTGGAGGCTTCTCACCGGTATCAGCGCGAGATCGAACGGAAGGAGAGGGCGATTGTGGGTGTCAACCAGTATGTGGAGAAGGAGGAACGGCCGATTCCTATTTTGAAGATCGATCCTGAAGTGGAGCGGAGACAGGTCGCTCGGCTCTCTGAGCTGCGCAGGAACCGCGATCCCTTCAAGATGGCCGGGGCGGTGGCGGCCTTACAGGAGGCGGTGGCCTGTGGCGAGAACGTCATGCCGCCACTGATCGAGGCGGTGAAGGCCCAGGCGACAGTGGGGGAACTCTGCACGGCCTTGAAGGAGGTGTTGGGCACCTATCGAGAGCCGGTGGTGCTGTAGGGAGGCACAGTCGGTGATCGTGCAGTACTCGAAGAAGGGAGTCGAGACGATCGGGCGCAGTGACGTGAGGGGCGCACCAACTATGAAGCTCGGCTCATTTGAACTCCATCCAGTTTCGGACGGCCGGTTCCGGCTCGACGGCGGCGCGATGTTCGGTGTCGTCCCCAAGGTGCTCTGGGGAAAATGTTGCGCCGCCGATGAGCTGAACCGGATCGACCTGAGTCTCACCTGTTTACTCATCCGGGCGAACGGCAAGAACATTCTGGTGGATACAGGGATCGGCTCCAAGGAAGACGGCAAGTTCCATCGGATGTTCGCCCTGGATCGACGGCCGACCTTATTGCATTCGTTAAAACAATTAGGTCTCGATCCGGACGACATTCATCTGGTCATCAATACCCATCTCCATTTCGACCATGCGGGTGGGAATACGATGAGGCGGGAGGATGGAATTGTGGCACCCACCTTCCGCAAAGCGGCCTACGTCGTGCAACGGAGCGAGTACGAGGACGCGGTCCATGCCAATGAACGGACCAGGGCCAGTTATCGAAAAGACAATATCGTCCCAGTTTCCCTCGCGAATCAATGGGAGCTGTTGGACGGCGACACGGAACTCTTGCCGGGTCTCAGCGCCGTCGTCACCGCCGGCCACACCCGCGCTCACCAGGGGGTGAAGATCACCTCGGAAGGCCGCACCGCCTTCTTTCTCGGCGATTTGATTCCCACCGTGTCCCACCTGCCGCTCCCCTACATCATGGGGTACGACCTCTATCCGATCCAGACGTTGGAAA
>JAIWOH010000131.1 GCA_020216985.1 Nitrospira sp. | reverse complement strand
CCAAACGATGGGTATTGGACCTGGCCTTTGACGAACAGTGGCTCCTGTTCTTCGAACATGACCCCGTGATCCAGGCCGGCTATGTCAAGAAGGATCAAGAAGGCAAGTACTATCTCCAGGAGGTTCGGGCATGACGGTGACGGCAGCTCCCCTGCGGATCTTGATCGGGAAAGTCGGGCTCGATGGCCATGACCGTGGCGTGAAATTGATTGCGCGTGCATTGCGTGACGCCGGCATGGAGGTCATCTACACCGGTCTGCATCAGACGCCGGAACAGGTTGTCACCACCGCGATCCAAGAAGATGTCGATGCGATCGGCTTGAGCATCCTCTCCGGCGCCCACAACACCTTGTTCCGGCGCGTGTTGGAACTGTTGAGCGCACAGGGAGCCGACGACATCGTGGTCTTTGGCGGGGGGATCATTCCGAACGAAGACGTGCCGGCGTTGAAAGAAGCAGGTGTCAAGGCCCTGTTCGGTCCCGGCACGCCGTTGGACGATATCATGCGATTTGTGAAGGAACTCCCCAGATCAAGGTGACGAACCATGAGAGTGTTGGCGACATCGGTGGTCCCCACGTCCGATGCCTATCAGTCAAATCGCCTCCATTACGAAGGGCTCCTGGCCGATCTGCGCAAGCGGCTGGCTCTTGCACAGGCCGGCGGGCCCGCTGAAGCGGTGGCACTGCACAAACAGCGGGGCAAGATGACGGTCCGGGAGCGGATTGCGGCGTTGCTTGATCCGGACGCGCCTTGGTTGGAGATCAGCCCCCTTGCCGCCTCCGGCCTGTATGAGGACCAGGTTCCCTGTGCTGGATTGGTGACCGGCGTCGGTGTTGTGTCCGGACGGCCCTGCGTGATTGTCGCCAATGACGCCACCGTCAAGGGCGGCACCTACTTTCCCCTGACGATCAAGAAACATCTGCGAGCCCAGGAGATCGCTCTCGCCAATCGGCTGCCCTGCATTTATTTGGTGGATTCCGGTGGTGTGTTTCTCCCGATGCAGGCGGAGGTCTTTGCCGACCGGGACCATTTCGGACGGATCTTCTACCACCAGGCCCGCATGTCCGCTCGGGGAATTCCGCAAATCGCCGTGGTGATGGGGCTGTGCACGGCGGGCGGAGCCTATGTGCCGGCCATGTGCGATGAAAATATCATCGTCAAGGGGACCGGCGCGATCTATTTGGCCGGTCCGCCGCTGGTGAAGGCCGCAACCGGTGAAGAGGTCACGGTGGAAGAATTGGGCGGCGCCGATCTCCACACGAGGCGGTCCGGTGTCAGCGACCATCTGGCGAACGACGATCGGGAGGCGATCGAGCTCTGTCGCTCGATCATGGACACGTTGCCGCGACGGCCAAGCCTGCGGACGCAGGAGATCGAAGAGCCGCTCTACCAAGCCGAGGACCTGTATGGCCTCCTTCCAAGCAATCCGAGGCAAACCTTCGATGTCCGCGAAGTGATCGCCCGGTTGGTGGACGGAAGCCGCTTTCATGAGTTCAAGGCTCGATACGGCTCCACATTGGTCTGCGGCTTTGCCCGCTGGATGGGCCATCTGGTCGGGATCATCGGCAACAATGGTGTACTGTTGTCCGAGGCGGCCTTGAAGGGCGCGCATTTCGTGCAGCTCTGCGACCAGCGGCGCGTGCCGATCGTGTTCTTGCAAAACATCACGGGCTTCATGGTGGGCAAGGACTATGAAGCGAGGGGGATCATCAAGGATGGCGCCAAGATGGTGCAGGCCGTCGCGACCGCCGGGGTGCCGATGATCACCGTCATCATCGGGGCCTCCCATGGAGCCGGCAACTATGCGATGTGTGGCAGGGCCTATGGGCCCAGGTGGTTGTTCCTCTGGCCCAACGCGCGCATCTCGGTGATGGGGGCGCATCAGGCGGCCCAGGTGCTGGTGACGATCAAACAACAGCAACGGGCCAGGGAGGGAGCGACGTTGTCTCAAGAAGAAGTGCGCGCGATCTATGATGCGACCGTGGCTCAGTACGAGAAGGAGGGAGACCCGTACTTCAGCACCGCGCGACTCTGGGATGACGGCATCATCGATCCGGTTGAAACCAGAAAGGTGCTCGGATTCTGCTTGGATATCGTGATGACGGCGCCGGCACGGAGATCCCGTCCCCCGGTCTTTCGGATGTGAGAGTCGATCAGAGTACAGATCAGGGTAGAGATCATGAAGCAGCAGCGAACGATCCTCATCGATCCCCTCGACCCGAACGGCAAGCTCCTACGTGTCACGCTCAATCGTCCGGAACGGCGCAATGCGTTTGATCGTCTGATGGTCGATGAACTGCGTGAGACGTTCGTCGAGATCGGGAAGACTCGTTCTGTGTACGGCGTCATCCTGACCGGGGCCGGACCCGTCTTCTGTGCCGGTGCCGATCTCCATTGGATGGGATCGGAAACTGTGACGATGGTGGAGGCCCGGAGGGATGCGGAGTCACTACTGGAACTGTTGCGGGCTATCGACGCCTGTCCCTGTCCTGTGATCGGCAGGATCCAGGGGCCGGCCTTTGGCGGAGGCATCGGCTTGATCGCCGCTTGCGACATCGTAATTGCGCGGGCCGACGCGACGTTGGCGTTCGGCGAAGTGCGGGTGGGGTTGGTCCCGGCGGTGATCGCGCCCTTTGTGTTGCGCAAGACCGGCTCCTCCTTTCTGCGCCGCTATGGACTGACCGGCGAGCCCTTTTCGGCCTCCCTCGCCAAGGAAGTAGGACTCGTCCATGAGGTGGTCGAGCCGTCCGAGCTGGACGACCGTATCGATCATGTGGCGGAGCTGATCAACTGTTCGGCGCCGGGAGCTGTGCGGGAGACCAAGGCCCTGTTGCGGAAGTTGAGGACCCTTTCGGAAGACGAACAATGGAAATTGGTTGTGGAGACCAATGTGCAGGCTCGCCTCTCGTCGGAAGCACGGGAAGGGGTGCGTGCCTTTTGCGAAAAGCGAAAGCCGGTTTTGCCAGACACGGCGGCGGTCTAACCCTGGCAGGAGGTAATGGTCTCGAACGAGGCTTGTGCGAGGCATGGGATGGCTGAACGAGCAATGACCGAATCGGATGGACGTCAGTCAGAGAAGGCTGATGTCAGAATCGTGGAAGTCGGTCCACGAGATGGATTGCAACATGAGCCGACGCTGCTGTCGATCGAGGACAAGGTAGCGTTCGTGAACGACCTGTCCCGGTCCGGTGCGGCGGAGATTGAGGTCGGCTCCTTTGTCTCGCCTCGCGCGGTGCCTCAAATGGCTGACACGGACCAAGTCTTCGCTAGGATCGAGCGCCGTCCCGGTATCCTCTATTCGGCGCTGGTGCCGAACGAGCGAGGCTGGGAACGGGCGGAAGCGTCGCGGGTGGACAAGATCGCGCTGTTTACTGCCGCGTCCGACACGTTCGCTCAACGAAACATCAACTGCACAATCGGCGAATCGATGCAGCGGTTTAGGCCGATTGTCTCGGTGGCGAAGCGAAGGGGCGTCATGGTCCGGGGATACATTTCGACGGTGACCCACTGTCCGTTCGAAGGACCTGTGCCTCCCTCTAAGGTGCTGGACGTGGCGAAACGGCTGCTCGATCTGGGAATCGATGAACTCTCGTTGGGGGAAACGATGGGGATGGCGGCTCCCACGCATATCAAACGATTGCTGGATGAGCTGTTGCAGCACATCCCGGCCAGGATGCTGTCCCTCCATGTCCACGATACCTACGGGCTTGGCATTGCCAATGTGTTGACCGCCTGGGCGGAGTATGGTCTCCGCACATTCGACACTTCCGCCGGAGGGTTGGGCGGCTGTCCCTTTGCGCCGGGAGCGGCCGGTAACGTGGCGACCGAGGACATCGCCTATGCCTTGCGGACCTCCGGCGCTGTCGTGGCGGTGGATGAACGAGCGGTTGTCGCTGCGGCCCTGAAGCTGGAACCGGTGATGGGCCATTCCCTCGTCTCTCGATTGTCGCGGGTGTTGCGCGAGGGGCTGCTCAGTGACGTCCGTTGTGAGGTTGTCCCATGACGAGGTTCGGCATCCATCTTAATAAGCCGGTCGATTCCGAATCAACACTCGCCGAACGGGTGAGACAAGGACAGGTTCGGGCGGTAGCGAGGTTGATCACGTTGCTCGAGCGCGGAAAGCAGGAAGGGCGAGATGCGCTCCGCTTGTTGGAGGCCGATACGTCCCGTGCGGCGATCATTGGTGTCACCGGCTATCCGGGAGCGGGGAAAAGCACGATCATCGATCAGCTTGTGGCCGCCTATCGCCGGCTGGGACACAAAGTAGGGGTGTTGGCTGTCGATATGACCAGCCCCTTCACCGGTGGCGCTCTGTTGGGCGATCGGATCAGGATGCAACAGCACGCACTCAATCCTGGAGTGTTTATCAGGAGCCTGGCGACCAGGGGCCATCGCGGGGGGGTGGCGGCCGTCACCGGTGAAGCGGTGTCGGTCTTGGAGGCGGCGGGCTACGACGTGATTCTTATCGAAACCGTGGGGGTTGGACAGGGGGAACTTGACATCGCGGTGGTGGCGCCGACGGTGGTGGCGGTCGTTGCGCCGGCTTTGGGCGACGAAGTGCAGGCGATGAAAGCCGGATTGTTGGAGGTGGCCCATGTCATCGTGGTCAATAAAGGCGATCATCCGGACGCGGATCGGACCCTACGGGAACTGAATGAGTGGCATCGGAGCGTGCTAAAGGTCACGGCCACGACCGGCGAGGGCATTCCGGCATTGATCGCCGCGATTGCGGAACAGCAACGGCTTCGCGATCTGGAGGGAGCGCCGACTCGCGCCGCCCCGTAGAGAGCCGGCTGTAAGGTCTGTTGGTGTTGCCCATTGTGCCATGGTCCCGTCGTGGCACTGCCGAACTGGAGGACGGCTAGAGGATGGAGAAGGGGAGGCACCCATGCCCCATCAATTGCTGACGGTGACGCACCACATCGCCCGGATCACGCTTCACAATCCGCCGGCCAACGTGCTCAATCTTTCCGTCTTAAAAGAATTGGATCGGGTCATTGCCGAGGTGGAACAGGACGACTATGTCCGAGCGGTGATCGTGACCGGTTCCGGCCGGTTTTTCTGCGCCGGCGCGGACCTCAACGAGCTGGCTCGCCTGACGACTGTTCATGGCGGTGTGGAGTTCGCCGAACGGGGTCAAGCCCTCTTCAACCGGATCGAGCGGTTAAACAAACCGGTCCTAGCTGCGATCAACGGCCTCTGCCTCGGTGGGGGACTGGAGTTGGCGTTGGCCTGTCATGTTCGTCTTGCCGCAACCGGAGCCGCGATGGGGCTCCCGGAAGTCACGCTCGGCCTCATTCCCGGCTTCGGCGGGACGCAACGGCTCCCACGGGTGGTCGGAGCGTCCCGTGCGGCGGAGATGATTTTGACGGGTGAGCGTCTCTCAGCCGAGACCGCGGCTCACATCGGCCTGGTGAGCCATGTTGTGCCGTCCGAGGAGTTGTTGGCGAGGACTGAATCGCTTGCGGCCAAAATGGCCGAGCGGAGCAGAGAGGCGGTCGAAGCGGCCCTCCGTGCCATTCGTGGAGGGATGGACATTCCCCTCTCGGAAGGGTTGGCGCGAGAGGCGGAACTGTTTGGGCGGTTGTGCGTGACCCCGGATATGAAAGAGGCGGTGCGAGCCTTTTTGGAGAAACGGCGGCCCAAGCAAGCCGGCGAGGAGGCGATCTCATGAGTCGTTTTCGACGGGAAACGGATGAGACAGGCTCGGCGACGTTGGCGGCCAGGCTTGCCCGGTACAGTCGGGCGTTCCGGTACAAGAGCTTGCCGAGTGAGGTGGTTCATGAGGTCAAGCGGCGCCTGCTGGACAGTCTGGCCTGTGCCATTGGAGCGTGGCAGGCTCCTCCCTGCCGGATCGCGCGAGAGGTGGCACAGTCCGTGATGGTACCGGGCGGCGCCACGATTTGGGGAACGGAGCACAAGACATCGCCTGATCTAGCGACCTTCGCGAACGGCTCACTCGTCCGGTATTTCGACTTTAACGATACGTATCTCTCCAAGGAGCCGGCTCACCCATCCGACAACATCGCGGCGGTGCTCGCCGCCGGCGAGGCCGTTCGTGCATCGGGTGAGCAGGTGATTGCGGCGATCGTCCTCGCCTACGAGGTGCACTGCCGTCTCTGCGATGCAGCGGCGTTGCGGCCGCGTGGCTGGGATCATGTGACCTATGGGCCCTTGTCGTCGTCGCTGGGTGCCGCGCACGTTATGAATCTCTCACTGGCTCAGACGGAGCAGGCCGTGAACCTGGCCGGAGTCTCCAACATTGCCTTGCGGCAGACGAGGGTGGGGGCGATCTCGATGTGGAAGGCCTGTGCCTTTGCCAACGCGGCGCGCAACGGCGTGTTCGCCGCCCTGTTGGCCAGACAGGGGATGACCGGCCCCGCTCCGATTTTCGAGGGCGAAAAAGGGTTCATGCCGCTGGTCTCCGGTCCGTTCGAATTGTCCGTGATGGGAGGGGAGACGGAGGCGAACGGCGATCCGGCGCGGTTCAAAATACTCGACACCTACATCAAGCCGGCACCGGTGGAGTATCACGCGCAAACGGCGGTCGAGGCGGCGGTGGCCGTGCGATCGGAGCTCGTGGCGGCGGAAGGTCACGAGGCGCTCGCCGAGATCGAGGACATTGAAATCGGCAGTTACGACGTGGCGATCGAAATCATCGGGCGTGATCCCGAGAAGTGGCGGCCTGCCACCAGGGAGACGGCCGATCACAGTTTCCCCTACTGTGTGGCGGTGGCGCTGTTGGATGGCAAGGTCACGTTGCGATCGTTTACTCCCAAACGGCTGAGCGATCCCGCCGTCCGAGCGTTGATGCAAAAGGCCCGGGTCGTGCCGGTTCCTGAGTTGGCCGGTCTCTATCCCCGCGCGATGCCGTCGCGGATCACGGTGAAGACGAAAGGCGGGAAGGTCTATTGCCGGCAGGCGGACCATCCCATTGGCCATCCTCAACGGCCCATGACAGATCGCGAGATCGAACAAAAGTTCATCCGGTTAGTGGGTGGGAAAATGCGCCCATCCCAAGTTGAACGGGTACTTGAAACAGTCTGGGGACTTGAGCGGATAGCGGAGATCAACGACGTGATGCCGTTCTTGCAAATCCATCGAAAGTGAGGATGGAAAGGGACAGCATGACGAGAGGGAGCGCATGACGAGAAACAGACGCCGAAGTCCCGGGGAGAGGCTTCGTGACGTGATCGACCGGGGCACCGTCGTGTTGCCGGGGGCGTTCAATGCGCTGACGGCGTTGCAAATCGAGCGGGCGGGATTCCAAGCCCTCTATGTGTCGGGGGCCGGACTTGCCGCAGCCAGGGGGCTTCCCGATCTGGGGCTTTTATCCATGGCGGAGGTGGTGGCCGACGCGGCAACGATTGCACGAGCCGTGTCGATCCCCGCGATCGTGGATGTGGATACAGGGTTCGGCCCTTCGCTCGTCGTGATGCGGACGGTGGAGGAATGTGAACGGGCAGGGCTGGCTGGGATTCAGATCGAGGATCAAGACCTGCCCAAGAAGTGCGGGCACCTGCCGGGGAAACGGCTGGTCTCGATCGACGAGATGGCGAGCAAGATCCGCGCGGCCTGTCACGCCCGGCGTGATCCGGCGCTGGTGATCATCGCACGAACGGACGCGCGGGCGGTCGAAGGGCTGGAAGGAGCCGTTAGGCGGGCGAGGGCCTATGTCGAGGCGGGAGCCGATGTGATTTTTCCGGAGGCGCTGGAGTCCGCCGAGGAGTTCCGCCGTTTCGCTGATCAACTCGCCAAGGAGGGCTCCACCGTCCCGTTACTGGCCAACATGACCGAGTTCGGCAAGACGCCGTACTTGAGTGTGGCCGAGTTCGAATCGCTCGGCTACCGCTTGGTGTTGTTCCCCGTGACCGCCCTGCGCGTGGCGGCCAAGGCCGTCGAGCTGTTTCTGGCGGAATTAAAGCGCCAGGGCTCTCAGCGACACTTGGTTGAACGGATGCAGACCAGGCACGAGCTCTATGACCTGCTGCGGTATGAGGACTATGAACGGCGGAGCCAGCTCTGTGAAGCCAAGGAGGACGGCCATGCCGACCACTGAATCCGTCCTGCAACACTATAGCCCTGGTCTCGAAGGGGTGTTGGCCGGCGAGACAGCCATCTGTCAGGTCGATGAAGGAGGAGCGGGACTGCGGTACCGGGGTTATGCGGTCGGCGAGTTGGCGGAAAAGGCCACGTTCGAGGAAGTGGCCTACCTGCTTTTGTTCGGCAAGCTGCCGACAAGAAAAAAGCTCGATGATTTTGCGGCGGAACTGGCTGCGCGGTCTGTGCTGCCTGACCGCATGGTGGCGTTTCTCGCGACACTCCCTCGCGATGCCCATCCGATGGACATCTTACGCACGGCTGTGTCGTGGCTGGGGCTGCTTGATTCCGATAACCTGCACCGCTCTCGCGAGGCGAACCTTCGGATGTCGATCAGATTGTTGGCGCAGATTCCGCTGGTCATTGCCACGGCCCATCGGTTGGCGATGGGCGCCGAAATGGTGTCGTGGCAGCCCGCGCGGAGTTTCGCTGAGAATTTGCTGTGGTACCTGACGGGCCTCAGGGCGGACAAAGACGAAGAAGCCAAGGCAATGGCCCGGGTGCTGGACGTTTCGCTCATTCTCTATGCGGAACATGAATTCAATGCCTCGACCTTTTCGGCCCGCGTCACCGCCTCGACCCTGACGGACCTCTACTCTGCGATCACCTCCGCGATCGGCACACTGAAGGGACCGCTCCATGGCGGAGCCAACGAGGCGGTGGCGGAGATGTTCATCTCCATTGGGAGTTCGGAACGAGCTGAAGCTTGGGTCACGGCGGCGTTGGCCGAGAAGAGGCGGATCATGGGATTCGGCCACCGGGTGCTCAAGCACGGGGATGTCCGCTCCGACATCATTCAGCGAGAGGCGGAACGGTTGAGCGATCTGTGCGGCGATCGGCGCTGGTATGATATCGCGCTTGTCGTCGATCGTGTGATGAGGCGGGAGAAGGGGCTCGCGCCCAATCTCGATTTCTATACGGCGGTGGCGTATCTGTTGATGGGGATTCCCCGTGCGCTCTACACACCGGTCTTTGTCTGCTCCCGCATTGCCGGCTGGTGCGCCCATGTGATCGAACAGCAGAAACATAATCGACTGATCAGGCCGCGAGCCCTTTATAAGGGCCCGGCGCCGGAGGTCTATGTCGGTCTTGACGACCGCCGCTGAACGAATTGCTCAAGCCAGAAGGATGGAGGGGGAACGACCACTGTTGCCCTGGTCGTCCTTTCGGGAGTTTTTCACGTTTCGCGTGGCCGATCGCGGATTGAGCGACCGAGCGTTTCTGATTTTCTATGACGAGGAGCAGCGCCGAGCCTGGACCTATGGAACGTTCGGTAGTGCCGTTCAGCAGGTCGCTTCTTATCTGTGCGATCGGCTTGGGCTGAGGCGCGGCGACCGATTGGCGACGATGCTCTTTAACCACGACCAGACCGTCGTCCTCTATTTTGCCGCCTGGGTCTCCGGGATCACGGTCGTGCCGATCAATCTTGACGAACCGACGGAGAAGAAACGGTTCATCATCGAACATGCGGAGGCATCGGCCGTCTGTTGCTGGACGACGTACCTCGAAGAGGCGATGGGGTTCCTTGAGGGCCTGCCGACTCTCCGGTACGTGGTGGTCATGGACGATCATGGTTTTGCCGAGCACCGGAAAAGGGCAGTCCAGGGGATGGAACGGACTGACTCGCTCGCCGCCTCTACTCCGGTTGCGGCCCGCTCGCTCGATGACGAAGCCCTCATCGTTTATACGTCGGGGACCACAGGCCGGCCGAAGGGAGTCGTGCTGACCGTGGAGAATCTCTTGGTTGATGCGGATGCGATCGCCGGATGGCACCGGTTTGGGCGAGAGGATCGGTTGATGTGTGTGTTGCCGATCCATCATGTGAACGGCATCGTCGTGACGCTCGTGACGCCGTTTTCTTGCGGCGGCAGTGTGGTGCTCAATCGAAAGTTCAAGAGCG
>JAIWOH010000130.1 GCA_020216985.1 Nitrospira sp. | reverse complement strand
GTCTCTTTTGGAAACGGGTGCACGAAGAGCAGGTGACCTGTGTCAGTGTCGTCCCGACGTTGCTTGAATTTTTGCTCGATGCCGATGAAGACCTCTCGCCCTATCGGTTGGATCGGTTCGGCGGAGTGATCTGCGGCGCCGGACCGTTGCTCACCGAGACAGCCCTGCGGTTTGAAGACCGGTTCCGGTTCCCCATCAGGCATGGCTACGGTTTATCGGAGACGACCTGTTATTCCTGTTTCTTGCCGAACGATCTTGATCCCGCGGAACATCGCCATTGGTTGAGTGCTTATGAGTTTCCCTCCATCGGCCTGCCGCTTCCGCACAACGAGATGGCTATTCTGAATGGCAAGGGCGAGCGGCTGCCGCCGGGGGTGAGGGGGGAAATCTGTATCCGTGGCTGGACCGTCTGCGCCGGCTACTTCAAGCGGGACGACGCGAACGAAACGGCCTTTCAATGGGGCTGGTTCCGTTCCGGCGACGAAGGATTCTACGAGCGGGATGAAGGGGGACGGCCGTTTTTCTTTATCTCCGGACGATTAAAAGAACTGATCATTCGTGGCGGGGTCAACATCTCGCCGTTGGAGATCGATACGGTGTTGAAAAGCCACCCGGCGGTTCACTTTGCCATGGCGGTGCCGTTCGACCATCGCTACTATGGTGAGGAGATCGCCGCCTATGTCGTTCTGCGGGAAGGGGCTGGATCGGTCACCGAGGCCGACATACGGGCCTTCTGCCGGAGGCGGCTGCCCTTTGCCCGGTGTCCCAAGGTGATCCTCTTCGGCCGCGAAGTGCCCTATACCTCGACCGGCAAACCCAAACGATTAGAACTCGAGGCTCGCCTGGCCACCACTCTGGCAGTTTACCGGGATCGCCAATTCAAAGATGACTTGCAGGGATGAACGACCGGTGCCGTTGGGAGAGGACGGTGGCATGACGAACGACGAACATTGCGAAGGCGGAGCAATCTTTGCTTTGCGAAGGCACAGGATGCGTTTTAGAAGAAGGTCGAGAAGAGGCTTCACGAACCTGAGGGCTGGGGATTGGCAACGTCGGCGCGAGTGGCAGAGGAAACGGCGGATTGAGCATTGGCCGATGAGGTGGCGGCTGTCAATTCCGGTTGGGGAGGGGCGGGAGTTGCTGGTGAGGAATGATTGCCGGAAACCGGTGCTCCGGTTGTTTGGTCGGGCGGTGGGGTGGCTGGTGAGGAGGAAGATTGTCCGCCCGGTGTTGACCCTGCCGCCGGCGCGGCGGGTTTTGGTGGAGCGGCCGGTTTGGGCGGCGCCGGTCGTTCCGGCTTAATACCTCCTTCCCAGGAGGGGCCGGAATACATGTCAGGAGTCAGTCCTCGCGCTTTCCACTTTTCTTCAAAGTCGGCGGCGGCCTTGTTCGGCGTATCACCGATTCCCACGACGTCGTTCCAGGGATACACCTTCGGCCCGATCTGACAGCCTGCTTCGGTACGCTTGAGGTAAAGCGCAATGGGGTTTCCTCGATAGGGCCCGAGGAAAATATGCACGCACCCGACGTATTCCAACAAAGAACCCATGTGCCTCCAAGACCGCCAATAATGCCATAAGAGACGAGAAGAGGGCAATGTTGAGGAGAGGAAAAGAGAGATTCCCCCTCCTTTTGAGGGGGCTGATCCATCTTGGAGAGAGAATGTTGAAGGAACCAACGTGAAGGAATCCCGCTCTCCGTTTCTGACTAATCAGGAAAATCGGCTCTTGGAGATTCACGGAAGCCGGTCGGTGAGACGATAATAAGGTGCTCGGGACATCCTGTCAGTCTCGAACTGGAGCGGGGCGACTGCCACCGGCGACACAGCCCTTTCCACCCTTGGTGTCGGCGGATGGCAGGCCATGAGGCTGAGCCATCCGCCGACAAAAAGGCACAGGGTTATATCTTGTCGATATCGCTTGGGGAGTGCCACGAGGGTTCCGCCTCCGTAACGGCTAGTCAATCTTCACGGCGATGGATTTCTTCTTGGCCTCTTCGGTCTTGGGCAATCGAACTTCGAGCACCCCGTCTTTGAAGGCAGCTTTGATCTCGTCCTGCTTGACCTCGCAGGGGAGTTCGACGATTCGCACAAACGAGCCGTACGATCGCTCGCGGCGGTAGTAGTCGGTTTCCTTCATTTCGTGATCTTCTTTTTTCTCACCCTTGATCGTCAACGTGTCGCCGGTAAGCGTGACCTCGACGTCTTCTTTGCTCATCCCCGGCAGTTCGGCCTTGACCACGACCGTATCTTTTTCCTCGTACACATCGATGGCCGGCATGCGCCACGCGAAGGGGCGATGCGACAGCCATCGATCCCACCCAAACAGACTGGGCAAGGGACGCCGCCACAGGTCATCCATGAACCGGTCCATCCACTGTTCGAGATCCTCGACCCGCGAGGTAAGTTCACGGGGTTTCTTGGTCACAAGCGCCTTGTCTTCTGCCTTGGCCATGGCAATTCCTCCTTTGTGAAAGAGTGAAGAAATGGTTTTTGTTTTTTGTAGCGGTCAGCAAAAGGGCTTCTTGCTCACAAAGAACGGCTTGTGCCCCCGCTTGCTCGACCAACCGGTACGCATATTGCCCCGCCGGTCTGTCAGAACCAGGAAGCAAGGGAGTCCTCACCGCTTTCCCTCAGCAACGGCGATGCCGGAATTACCGCCCTACGAAGTGGCTGATGAATCAGAAAGTTGCGCCCGTCATCCCGCAGAAAGAGGGATGATCGGAGAAGCGGCGATGAGGACTCTCGCCTCAGAGAACTGGCTTCGGTTGCCGCAGAATGCCACGATTCGTGCCTTTCACGACTCCTTCATAACCCACGGGCCTGTCGTAATGATGAGTCTATTGTGGAAGGCCGATCTGCGGCACGTCGGATGCAGCCCCGCCTACAGAAACCAGTTTCGTTAAGAAGAAAAGAAGAAGCGATGGCTTCTCCCCTTTTAAGCATCACCAACCTTACCTTTTCGGTGGAAGGTCGGACCGTTCTTGATCGGCTCGATCTTGTGATTCATCCCTGTGAGATCCACGCCCTGCTTGGCGCCAACGGCTCCGGCAAGACGACGTTGGCCTCCCTGCTGATGGGGTGTGAGGGCTATAGGCCGACGGCTGGAACGGTGGTCTTCGCCGGGACAGATCTCCTCACGTTGCCGATCCATGAACGGGCGAAACTCGGGTTGACCTTGGCCTGGCAAGAGCCGGCGCGGTTCGAGGGGATTACCGTGCGGGAGTATCTGATGCTGGGTCGCGCCGAGAGTGATCCTGCATTGATGCTGCGACTGGTCGGGTTGGACCCCGATCGCTATTTGGATCGGTTGGTGGACAAGACCTTAAGCGGTGGGGAACGGCATCGAATCGAATTGGCCTCCGTGCTGGCAATGAAGCCCAAGTTGGCGATCTTGGATGAGCCGGCCGCTGGAATCGACATGCTCTCGATTCATCAGATCATTGCTGTCATCCGCACCCTGAAAGCGGAGGGGAGCGCCGTGCTGCTGATCACGCATCAGGAAGAGGTCGCGACCATCTCGGATGCGGCGTCTCAACTCTGTAACGGGCGTATCGTGTGTACCGGCAGTCCGGCCCTTGTGATCGAGCGATTCCGAGGGCGGGCATGCGTTCGGTGTGATGGGGAGGTCTGCGGCTATGACCGAACGTGACACCTTGATTCGCTTGTTGCCATTGGTCGGTGCCGAACCGGAGATTTTGAACGACGAACGGATCGCACATGTCGTCGGGCATGGACACCGGATTGTGAGCCGCCGATCCGTTCCCGGTCTTGATCTCGACCTGGAAGAAACCCCCGACGCGATCGTCGGAAGGATGACCGTTCGCGCCGGTATCCGTCTCGAACAGCCGGTTCACCTGTGCTTCGGCCTAGCCCATCCCACCGGCCGGCAGAATATCCGCCTTGATCTGGCTGTGGAAGAGCAGGCGGCAGTGTCCGTCCTGTCCCATTGTCTGTTCCCCGTCGCACAGGCGGCGCAGCATCGGATGCGGGCGACGGTCCACCTTGGGCCGGGGGCGTCGCTGATCTACAGTGAAGGCCATTACCACGGCCCGCACGGGGGCATGCAGGTGGTTCCCCAGGCGTCGATCACGGTGGGACAAGGTGCGCGGTATCGGTCCGATTTTTCCCTGCTCTCCGGATCAGTGGGCGAACTTACGATTGATTACGCCGTCGAGGTGGAGGAAGACGGTGTCGCCGAATTGACCGCCAAACTGTTTGGTCATGGAACTGATCGGATCACCCTCAAGGAAGCGGTCGTGCTCAAGGGAAGACGGTCGCGAGGCTTGATCAAGACCCGCGTTGTCCTGGCGGACGAGGCGCGCGCCGAGATCACCGGTGTCACCGAGGCCCATGAACGGGGCGCCCGCGGTCACGTCGATTGCCTGGAAATCGTGCAGGGACGAGCGCAGGCGAGTGCGATTCCCATCGTGCGCGTCTGCCATCCCGAGGCTAAGGTGACCCACGAGGCGGCCATCGGGAGCGTGGACAAGAAAGGATTGGAAACGTTGATGGCGCGCGGGCTCGCGCCGGAACAGGCGATCGAGCTTATTGTGAGCGGGATTCTCCGATAGAGAGTTTCCGGCGAGTCGTTCCATGTTGACCATTGACGGGTCCCGATTTTCCGGTAGCGGCGCCATCGTGCGTCAAGCGGTGGCCTTCGCCGCCTTGACAGGGCAGCCCATCCACGTGGTGCATGTGCGCGCCAAGCGGGAGCAGCCCGGCTTGCGCGCACAGCACCTTCGTGTCATCGAGGCCCTTGCCGAGTTGGTGAACGGGCAGACGGAGGGGCTTGTCCAGGGCTCGCAGGAGTTTGTGTTTCATCCCGGCTCGTTGAAGGTGGGACGCGCCTATCGCTGGCACATCGGCTCCGCCGGCTCGACCACGATGCTGGCCCTCGGTATTCTGCCGGTGCTGGCCTTCTCAGGGTCGCCGGTTACGGTCGAGTTACGGGGCGGGCTCTTTCAGGATCTCGCGCCGTCCGCCTTGCACCTCCAGTACGTGATGCTTCCGTTGCTGCGCCGGATGGGACTTCAGGTCGAGATAGAGATCGTGCGCCCTGGTTATGTCCCAAGGGGAGAAGGCATTCTGCGGGTCAGCGTGCAACCCCTGAGCGGGCCCTTGCAAGCCATCGTTCAAGACCAAGCTGGTCCGGTCACGAGGGTGTGGGGCATCGCCCTCGCCTCCCATCTTGAAGAGCGGCAGGTGAGCCGGCGGATGGCGGATGCTGCGAGGGAAGTGCTTGCTCAGGCTGGGTATCCGGCTGACATCGAGATCCGGCATGATTCCGAGTCCCTGCAACCAGGCGCGGCCCTGGCGCTCTTTGCGGATCAGGGGGTGGCGGATCAGAAAACGGCCGATCACGGACCGGTTGTGCGGCTGGGGGCTGATCAAGCAGGAGCCCTGCGGCGCCGAGCGGAGTCGATCGGCACGCATGTGGCCCGGCAGTTGCTCCAAGAGGTCAGCGCCGGGGCGACGCTGGATCGGTTCGCGGCGGATCAGATCATTCCCTTTGCGGCGCTTGCAGACGGAGAAAGCCGGTTCATCATCCCGGCCGTCACCGACCATGTGCTCACAGGAGCGTGGCTGGCGGACGTCTTTCTGGGGGCTCAAGTCGGGATCGACGATCAGCGACTCACGATCGCCGGAGCCGGGCTCCGCATGAACAGCGAGCAAACGGCTGATAAGGGAGTGCCGTGACGTTATGCATGGCATCGGCGACTGTATTGTCAAACATGCTCAAGCGGGAGACAGTTTGCTCCGCTTCCATCCACAACCAAAGCCGGCTCGGCGTAGTTGCCTCCATAAAAGTTCCACATCACCGGCTTCTCCGTGTTGCGGTATAGTGAGTCGTGCAAGACTTGTCACGTTGGCTGAGATGACCACCGGTCTTCTTCCGGGGGCCGCGCGTGGCCAGTATCTCGGCCAGGCGACATTGAGGAAGTCTTGGGAGGGTTGAGAGGTGATCCGCTTGAGGACGAAGAGTGGGGGGAGATCAGGCCGTGGGTGAAGAGGCCCTGACAAGGGGCATTCCGATGAAAATGGGTTGGCTTCCGCTCTTGTTCTTCTTCGTCCTGTTGGTGCTGCTCCCGCTCTTTTTCGGCCATCTCTTCACCGCGGCGTTGATTAAGCTCAAGCTGGAACCGCAAACTGCGCTGCTCTTGGTTATTGGGATTTTCATCGGGAGTCTGATCAACATTCCTGTCAAGCGCATTGCGCGGATCGAGGAGGTACCGGTGGATCCCTTTGCAATCTTCGGGTTTGCGGGGTGGTGGCCGGCGTTTCAGCGGGTTCGCCGCGAGACCGTCATCGCCGTCAATGTCGGTGGCTGTGTCATTCCGACCTCGCTGGCCATTTATGAAACGGCTCATCTCGTCATGGCGGGCCAACAGGCAATGATGGGTCTGCTATTCGCGGTCCTGATCAATACGATGGTCTGTTACTGGATGGCAAAACCGGTTCAGGGAATCGGGATCACGATGCCCGGCCTTTTCCCCGCCGTCGTGGCCTCCGTGAGTGCGTTGCTCCTCGTTCCAGATCACGCGCCACCCGTTGCGTTTGTCGCCGGCGTATTGGGCCCGCTCATCGGCGCGGATCTCTTGCATCTCAGAGACATTGAAAAGATCGCCACCGGCGTGGCCAGCATCGGCGGCGCCGGCACCTTCGACGGGATCGTACTTTCGGGCATTATGGCGGCGTATCTGGCTTGGCCTCTTCCGGCCGCCTCCTGAGGTAAGGGGATAGTCCGTTTATTTTTCGTCCTCACCCGAAGAGTCTGTTGAGTATCTGGTCGCGACTCATGTTGAAATGAGCGGCGACATCAGCCAGGATTGCGGAGAGCGTTCCGACGCGGAGTGGGGTATGGAGGGGGATCGTCAGGTGATGTTCGCCGTGCTGGTGAGTGGTCAGTCGGAGGTGACTGCCGCTCTGGCGCGTGATCGAATAGCCGAGTTTGCAAAGAAGTTTGACGAGATCGCTTCCCGAGAGATCACGGGGAAGCCTCATACGGCGATGACTTCCTCGCGGACATGGTGGAGGCGAACGACTTTCGGAGCCCGTCCTTCCTCAAAATGACAACGGACAGCGTCGCGGATCTTGTCAGGCAGTTCCGCTAATGTATCGGCTTCGGTGAAGATGGACACACCGAGCGCCCGAGCTAAAAACCCTCCCTCCGGGGCCTCTTCGACCAAGAAGATCAGTTCGTTCATGATTCTGATTCGCTTCGTTTGTCAACGGCTATCCTAGTCCGGCAAGTCATTAATGTCCAGTCCCGGTGGATTCTCGCGTTCAGAAAGTCGAATCATTCTGCCCTGGCATCATGGCGGCGTATTTGTCCGGAGTGGATTCAGTTGCTCAAGTCTCCTCAAACATGGGTGAGGGCGGTTAACGGATCGTCACGATCGAGTGTGATCGGCCAGAACGGCTTCGGCCGCTCTTCGGCCCGAGACCAAGGCTCCGTCTAACGTCCCGCTCTCGCAATAGTCGCCGCATTGGTAGATGCCATGCGCGATACGCGGAGACGTCGCCTCCGGTGCGGAAGGCAATAGATCAAGCGGAGGCAAGGCATGGCGGATGTGGTCGGTTCTGAGATGACGCCACTGGTTGACCTGAGGGCCGAACCAGGATTCCAAACCGGCGCGGACCCTCTCAGGTAGAGCATCCAGCTTATGGCCGTGACCATCGACAGTGATCGAGATCAAGGCTTTTCCCTTTGGGGCATAGGATGGCGCGGCTTCGCTCAAGACGCAGACGGTCCGGACCAGTCCTTCTTCGCCGTTTAGCATCAACCAGGGCTCTCGCCGAGGTGGGGTCGGCGCGTCGAAGTACAGAGTCGTTGATACCCGCTCTGTTCCCGTCCGTGACGGCTCGCCGCGCAACCGGAGAGCGGTGTTACTGTCCGTTGCGATGACCACGGAGGCTCCCTCCAGCCGTTCGCCTGATTCGAGGAGGACCGTCGAGCCCTCAATCGCCTTGACCGGCTCGTTCAGCCGAACCGTCCCCTCCGGCAAGGAGGCTGCCAGTTGTTGGGCGATGGCGCCCATGCCATCGTTGGGAAGGGCGACGTCTCCACGTGAAAACGCAGCCCAGACGTGCTCGAAGATCCAGCAGGGCGTGGACAAGGTCGGCTCCAAAAACACCCCGCCTAGGAATGGCTTGAAGAACCGTGTCACCATGGCGTCGGAAAACCCGTAGGCCCGCAAGACTTCGCCGGTTGGACGGGTCGCTCCCCCTGCGAGGGTGCAAAGGCGTTGCCGCAAGGCATCCCGCCGGAGGCGCAGCATCAGCCGTTTGTCCGCAAACGAACCAACGGGGCTGAATAGAACCGTGGGCAGGTCCTGGGGCCGCCGAAGGGGGTCGCTTACGAGATGAAGCCGGCCGTCGTAATGGACAAGGGCGCCAGGGTGAAACGGTTTTAGATCGAGCGAGGCGTAATCCAATGTTTGGCGGGCTTCAGGATAGCCGGTCAGAAACACCTGAAATCCTCGATCGAGGAGGAATCCGTCGACTCGATCGGTCCGGACTCGGCCACCAGCTCCGTCCGAAGCCTCCAGCACCGTGCAGGCAACACCGGCCTGGGTCAGCCGACGCGCGCAGGCCAATCCGGCCAGCCCTGCGCCGATGATGAGGATAAGAGGTCGTGCGGTCATGCGTTTCTATTATAAGGGGATTGAGACAGGAAAGAGAATGGAAGGCTCGACGGACCGGCTGATGCATCAAATATCCCTTTCTTCACGAAAGAGACGCACCGGCACCCTGTGGCCTTTGATTCTTGCTCGTCCCAACCGGTCGATGATCTTGGGAGCCATCGCTTCCGGCACTTCGATGAGTGAAAAGCGATCGAGAATCTCGATGTCGCCGAGGACCTTGGAGTGGATCTTTGCTTCGTTGGTGATCGCGCCGACGAGATCGCCGGGCCTGATGCCCGCTTGATGCCCCGTCCCCACGTACACCCGCACCATGCCCGCCTTGGGTGGTTCTCGATCCGGCCTGCCCGGCGTTCGCTTGCTCAGCCTCGCCGGCTCGGTACGATCTCGGTCGCCTGTTCGGCCCGACGGCCGCGGCATGGTCCGCATGGTTTGCATTGTTTGATTGAACTCCAGTCGTCTCACCGGCAGGGTGGGAATGTCTTCCTCAACTCGGTCCCCACCCTGTGCATGAAAGACGAGCTTCATCGCCGCGGCTGCAATCGTGATCGGATCATGTGATGCGGCCATTGCTTCAACGACCCCTCGGAATCCGCCGATGTCCTCCGTTTGCATCGCTTCCTCTACCGCCGCTCTGGTCCGTTCAAGTCGCTTGGCCAGCAGATCTGCCGCCGATGGGACAGGGGCGACCGTCACCTTCGCATGAGTGAGCCGTTCAATGCTGTGGAGCAGCCGCTCCTCGCGTGGGTCGAGAACGGTCATGGCCGCGCCCTCTCGTCCGGCTCGGCCGGTCCGACCGATGCGATGGATATAGATCTCCGCCGACGAGGGCAAGTCAAAATTGATCACGTGTGAGACGTGGGGGATATCCAACCCTCGGGCGGCCACGTCGGTGGCCACGAGGAGGTTCGTCTGTCCCGTGCGGAAGGCTTGCAAGACGCGATCGCGTTGAGGTTGGCTCATGCCGCCGTGAAGCGCCTCCGCTCGATATCCTCGGCCGTTCAGCATGGCGGTGACGTCATCCACTTCCACACGCGTCCGGCAGAACACCAAGGCGGATTTCGGTCCGGCCATGTCCAGGACTCGAACGAGGGCGGCGCCGCGATAGGGCTTGGCGACGATGTAAGCCGTCTGCTGGACGCGCGGCGCGGTTCCGGCCTTGACCGGTTCTTTTGCGATGGTGATTTCGACCGGATGGTTGAGGTGCCGCTGCGCGATCGACTTGATCCGGGCCGGCATGGTCGCGGAGAAGAGCGCCGTCTGTTTCACCGCCGGCGTCTGTTCCAGAATGGCGTCAAGATCGTCGGCGAACCCCATATCGAGCATCTCATCGGCTTCGTCCAAGACGACGACGCGC
>JAIWOH010000129.1 GCA_020216985.1 Nitrospira sp. | reverse complement strand
ACCTGTGAGAGCTTCAAACTCTGCCGGCGGATATGATCGAGGGCGCGGCCCGGCGTCGCGACCACGACATCGACCCCGCGCTTGAGGGCATGAAGCTGAGGCCCCATGGCTTGCCCCCCATAAAGGGTTAAGACGCTCGTGCGGAGTTCCTTTCCATACCGCTTCACCGCATCACCGACTTGAACGGCCAATTCGCGAGTGGGCACAAGAATCAAGGCGGCGGGTTGGATCTTTGTCTCTTGCGCCAGTCGTTGTAAGAGCGGCAGCGCAAAGGCCGCGGTTTTTCCTGTACCGGTTGCCGCCTGCCCCAAGACGTCTTTGCCGGCCAGCAGGGGCGGGATCGCCTCTCGCTGAATCGGAGTAGGCTCCTCATAGCCCAGTTGATCCAATGTGGCGAGCAGCCTCGCTTCCAGGCCGAGAGCGGCAAAGCCGGGAGAAAACCCATGGACGGAGGGGATGACGGACGGTCGAGAGGTTTCGTGCTTCATGCCGATGGTTCTACCTTTCTGCAAAAAGATGGTTGGGCCGTGGTCGGTGGGGGTGGATGAAAGAAAAAGAAGATGAGCGGCATTCTACCGGTTCAGAGCTCCCAAGGTCTATCCCCGGCAGGTCGCAAGGCGTGAGCGCGAAAGGAATTCACAAGTTCTCTGTCCCCTTCTCGCCACAGATCGTTCTCTTTGTCTTGGCGCAGAGTTCCACACTGTTTTCGAGTCCGATAAGCCGCGACTGAGGAACCGTCCGATAAATGGGCGAAATTTCCGACCCGGCGCCGAAGTCGGTCAGGCCTCGACTTTGCTCGGTAGCCGGGTGAAGCAAAATGCGTGTTTCTTTTCTTGAAGGAGACGACGGCGGGCCGGGGGGTAGGAAAGTCGATCGTCAGTGCGCGCCTGTGAGCGCAGAAAGGAGAGAGGGATATGTCCGTTGCCAAGATCATCGAGATCAGTTCCGAGTCGTCCAAGAGTTTTGAGGACGCCATTGTCGAAGGGATCAACCGCGCTTCGAAGACGGTCCGAAACATCAAGTCGGCGTGGGTGAAGGAACAGCACGTGGTCGTTGAAAATAACAAGGTCGTCTTGTATCGCGTGGATCTGAAGGTCACGTTTGTGTTGGATTGAGAGAGGCTCGTTCCTTTGAGCCTCTCGGGGGTGGCATTTTCCCCTTGGAGCTTTCTCCATGGATGAAAGGGGCCGTCTGCGCCAAATCTTCGGATCAAAGCGTGGGGCGAGGCGTCGTTGCTTCAGAATCGTCTTGGTCGAGTGACGAGGCCACAATGGGAACAGGGCTGCGGCGAGTTGCCTCTTTCTTCCTCTTAGCCTGTTGGTGGATGTGGAGCCTCTCCTGTAACAGGAGCGGAGCCGACTCCCTCTCCATGGATCCGAACCGCCAGGTGGAACGAGACCGATTAGTCGATCGAGACATCATCCCCCACGGCGTTCGCGATCCGGCCGTGATTGCCGCCATGAGAAAAGTCCCACGCCACCGGTTCGTGCCTCCATCCTACGCTGATTCTGCTTACCTTGATGGCCCCTTGCCGATCGGCTATGGGCAGACCATTTCACAACCGTCACTGGTGGCGGAGATGACGGAACATTTGAAACTTAAGAGAACGGACAAAGTGCTGGAGATCGGTACAGGATCGGGCTATCAATCGGCCGTGTTGGCTGAGCTGGTCGATCGGGTCTTTTCCGTCGAACTTGTAGAGCCGCTCGCTCGTCAAGCGGAGCGGACTCTGGCCGAGCTGAGGTACACAAACGTGAGGGTGCGAATTGGAGACGGCCATGACGGGTGGCCGGAGGAGGCGCCGTTCGACGCCATTATCGTCACCGCCGCGCCGGAACAGGTGCCGCAGCCCTTGCTCGATCAATTGGCGGTCGGTGGCCGGCTCATCCTTCCAGTGGGCAAAGACTTGCAACAGTTGGAGCTTTATCACCGGACGGAAAATGGTTATGAGCGGAAGATCCTTACACTTGTCAGGTTTGTTCCTCTCGTCAGGTCTGGAGAGGGCAAGCAGAGATAGAAAGTGAGAAAGTAGCGAGGAGCGGCTCGTCTTCCTTCCCCCCACGTTCGACGGAGGGCGAAGTCGATTGAGCCGGCAGGAGAAAAAGTCCCTCAATCGGGCACCAGTTTATAGAGGCTCCCCCCTTGAGTCATGAGATACAGTTCTCCTTGGGCGTCTTCTCCAAAACTCGTGATGCCGTTTCGGTGTAACAAGGGCCAGTCTGTTTGGTTTGCCGCCTGACCGTTGGCGAAGCGAAAACTCCGCACGAAGCCGGCGCAATAATCCGCATAGAAATAGGTCCCTCGCAACGACGGCATCGCCGTCCCTCGATAGACATAACCGCCGATAACGGAGCAGGCACCGTCGGTATGGGGGTAGTCGAGTACCGGCAGGGTGAGGCCGCTCTGATCGCAATTGGTGGCAGGATTAAAACAAAGCAATCCCTCCATGACTCGCCAACCATAGTTCGTCTGCCGTCCAGCCAAGGGGGCTGGTGACACGTTGATTTCTTCACGGCGGTTCTGTCCCACGTCGGCTATGTAGAGGTCGCCGGTGGCCCGGTCGAATGAAAACCTCCAGGGATTGCGGAGGCCGAAGCTCCAGATTTCAGGCAACCCTCCGGAGAGAACGAAGGGATTTACCGCTTCATTGGGGCAGGCGCCTCCCGTGAGGGGATTCAGTCGCAACAGTTTGCCGAGCTTGGTGGTGAGTCGCTGCCCATTGTTGTCCGAGTCCCCACTCCCGCCCCCGTCGCCGGTTCCGGCGTACAGACAACGATCCGGGCCGAACGTGACCATGCCTCCATTGTGATTGGAGTGGGTGGAATGGTCGATGGCCTGGAGAATTGTCAAGAATGTCTGATCGGCTCGATCAGGATCTCCCGCGCTTCGTTGGAGCCGAGCGATGACCAGGTTGCCGGACAGGTTCGTGTAGAAGAGGTACAGATTGCCGTTGGCCGCATAGTCGGGATCAAACGCCAACCCCAACAACCCCTGCTCGCCGCTTGTAGAAATCTGGCCACGGAGGTCAAGGAATGGGGTGGGAAGGATTGTTCCCGTGCTCGCGGTCACGATGCGGATGAGCCCTTCTTTTTCAACGACGAACAGTCTGGTGGCATCGCCAGGGGGGGCTGTCATGAAAACGGGGAACGAGAGGCGATCCGTGACGAGCCGGAGCGTGACCGTATTGTTGGCGGGAAGGTTTTGCGTCAGGTCCGTTGTGCCTCCGCAACCGGACACTATGCCAGTCATCAGACTCAGGAAGAAGACAAGCACCGAGCAGGAAAATCGAACCATGGGTCCCACCATTCGAGCGGGATGACTCGCCTGTTCTGATGCTCCAGCCTACACGGTGATGGCGTACGCCTCAAGCCCCTCCAATGGAGGATGGCTTGGGAGGAGGGCTTGTGAGCGGGCCTCGCGGTTTTTGTGCTGAGAACGGTGATTCGGAAGAAATGAAAGTCGCCTGTAGAGCCGTCTCACGACCCCTTCGGCACATGATGAACCTGGACTCCTTGAGCGGTGCCGACGATGAGGACATCCGTTCGTCCGACAAAGAGACCGGTTTCAACCACGCCGGGGATCAGGTTCAGAAGGATTTCCAGTTCTCGCGGTCGATCAATCCGATCGAGATGCACGTCTACGATCAAGTTGCCGGCTTCGGTTCTGTAGGGGGCGCCGTTGCGCTCGCGCAGCACCACGGGGCTCTTGGTCACTTGCTCGATGTGTCGGGCGGTGCTGCCCCAGCCGAACGGAATGATTTCGATCGGCAACGGAAACGAGCCTCCCAGGACCGGGACCAGCTTGGTCTGATCGACGACCACGATAAACTGCTGGGCCGAAGCGGCCACGATTTTTTCCTTGAGCAGGGCTCCGCCGCCGCCTTTGATCAGGTTGAAGGCGGGATCGACTTGGTCCGCTCCATCGATGGCGACGTCGATTTCCCAGCGATTGTCCGTGTCGATGAGCGTGATGCCGGATTGTTCGGCCAGAGAAGCCGTCTCGTGTGATGTGGCGACGCCGCGAAGCTTCATGCCGGCGCGGACCTTCTCGCCCAAGGCGATGACCAGATGTTTCGCCGTGGAACCGGTTCCCAAGCCGACGACCATGCCGTCGCGGACGAACTCGACGGCCTTCAAGGCGGCTGCTTTCTTGAGGCTATCGAGATCGGACAGGGTCGTCATGGTTTCCCGCATCGGGCGAGGGTGGCCGCGACGGATGCGGCGCCAAGCAGAGCGGTGTGCTGGTTCATGACCACTTTGACGGGGATCGAATTCATCAACCGTTTGTACCGCCCTTTATTGGTGAAAGCCTTCATGAACGTGCCGTCTCGAAGTTTGGCGATGAGTTTCGGAGCGATGCCGCCCGCGACATAGACCCCGTCCAATGAGAGGGCCTTTAAGGCAAGGTTGCCGGCCTCCGCTCCATAAATGGAGGCGAAGAGATCCAAGGCTTGTTTGGCGATGTCGGCCTGTCCCGCGAGGCCGGCCTCGGCGATCACCGCGGCGGGATTGCCGGTTTTGATTTTTTCGGCCAGCCAGGTCGGCTCGTTTTTCTTGGTGTCGCGCAGATACTCATAGATGGCATGGAGGCCCGGTCCAGAGAGAACACGTTCGTAACTGACGTGGAGATATTGACCCCGGAGGTAGCGGAGCAGCTCGATCTCATGGTCGTTGTTCGGTGCAAAGTCTGCGTGGCCCCCTTCCGACGGCATGGGGCGGTAGGTGGTCCTGTCCCAATAAAGAATCGCCTCTCCCAGGCCGGTTCCGGCTGCGATGATCGCGAGGGCCTGCCGGTTTGCCGGAGGTTTGCCGACGTTCAACACTTCGACCTCGTCGGGATGGAGTAACAAGATACCGTAAGCCGTCGCTTCGAGATCATTAAGGAGCCGGACCTGCGGAATCGCGAACTCCTTGGCGATCTGATCGCCGTCGACCACCCAGGGAAGGTTCGTCGTCTGGCTTCGATTATCGAGGACGGGGCCCGCGATTCCAAAACAGGCCGCCTCGATCCGCAAAGGCGTTGACGCCTCATCGGCTTTGCGATCGGCGGGGGATTCAGGGTCGGATGTTTCAGCGGTTCCTTCAATGGATGACGAGGTCGGAAGCGGTGACGTGAGGAAGTCGCGGAGGATGTCTTCCAGTGACGAGTAGTCGCCGCTGGGAAAGGATTCGACGCGAACCGGCTCGGTCCGCTCGTCCGTCCAATCATAGAGTGCAAGATTGGTCTTGGTGCCGCCGATGTCACCCGCAAGGATCATGGGCGAAGGTTCCGGACCGCCTGACTATGAGCCGGCAACTGAGATGCGGCTGAATGGTCCAACACCCAAATCAGCCGTCCGGCTTCCGGCGCCACCAAGGCTGCGGGGAGAACCCAATCATCCTCGCTCTGGGGATTGAGGATTTTTTTTACTACCGGTGCCTTGTGTGAGCCGGTGACCAGGAAGAGTATCACACTTGCCCGGTTGAGCACACCCAAGGTCAGGGTGAGACGGGATCGGACTCCCGTGGGGGCATGACCGACGGTCACAGCGTTCTCATGCTCGTGAAGCGCCGCCGTACCGGGAAAGAGGGACGCCGTGTGACCGTCGTCTCCCAGGCCGAGCAGGATCACGTCGAGTTTGGGAAGAGCGGGCGGCGGGCAATTCGTCAGCCGCCGCAAGACTGATTCATAGTCCTGGGCTGCGGCCTGCGGATCATCAGACTCGCCTTTCATGCGAACGATGTGATCGTCTTGGATGCCCAGCGGTTGGAACAGCGCCGCCCGGGCCATGCCGAAGTTGCTATCCGGATGGTCCGGCGGCACGCACCGTTCATCTCCAAAAAGAAAAAAGATCCGCGGCCAGTCGAAGCAGTCTCTCCATGGAGGAGAAGCCATCGTCGTGTATAGTGTTCGAGGTGTGGACCCGCCCGAGAGAGCAAGCAGGCATCGGCCGTGGGATCGGATGGCGGCTTCGCTGGAAGTCAGAAGCAGGGTCGCCGCCTGATCGGCCCATTCCGCTCCGTCGCGCGCGAGGTGAATTTCCGGAGCGATGGGCATGTTATTGCCGAGTCTTCCGTCGAGTCGCTCGTGCCTTCGCTTGGATGGCGACTCGCCGGTTTGAGGAATGGGCGGGACCCAGGGCGGCGGTGATGGCGTCGATGGTCTGGACCGGATCTCGCCCGAGCGGAACGAGCAGCGCGTGCCGGTGATGGGTGCGCAGGGATTGGAGGTCACCGGCCGCCTGGGCGCGAGCCAGGGTGCCGAATGAAAAGGACTTGCCCGGGATCGGAAGATCGGGCGTCATGCGGTCAATCAATTGGAGAAAGAGGCCTGTCGCTGGGCCTCCCTTGTGGAGCTGGCCTGTAGAATGCAAATACCGAGGCCCATAGCCGAACGTGGTGGTGACATGATGGCGGGCTACGAGGGTTTTCCTGAGTCGCGCGACGGCCTGCTCGAAAGGACGGGAAGGAGTCGTGTAGGCCAAGATAGCGACGTAGACACCGGCTTTCAAACGGGCGACCAGGTCCTTCGCCGCTTGGGCGGGGCCGTGGCGCAGCAGCTCCGGCAATTGACGGGTCGATTGAAAGACGCTCAAGACCTGGTTGGTGTTGTCCTTGCTCTCTTGGACGTTGGGTTGGTCGAACGGATGGATACCGAGGAGATGACCGGCTACGGCGGTGGCGAATTCCCAGCGAAAGAATTCGGCGCCAAGATCGTACCGGTCGCGAAGGTCGAGTTGAATCACGGGCTGGCGCGCATTTCGCAGAGCCTGGATCTGCCGATCGAGTGTGGCGTTGTTGTCTTTCTGAAGACGCAGATAGACGAACAATCGGTCATCGCCGTAGGACGAAGGGCGAAGAACCGGTTCCTGGGCCACGGGGATCAAGCCCGTTCCTTCCTTGCCGGTACTTTCGGCCAGCAGTTGCTCGACCCACAGCCCGAATGTGGATAGAGCCGGTGACGTGATGACCGTGACCTTGTCTCGACCGGATTTGGCGAGGCTCCCCATGACGGTTCCCAGATAGGCGCCGGGATTGGCCTCGATGGGATTCTGCATCTTGCATTGAGCCGCCATGCCTGCCGCTCGGTCGAGCAGCTTGGAGACGTCAAGCCCTAGCAACGCAGCAGGCACCAGCCCGAACAAGGAAAGGACGGAGTAGCGGCCGCCGATGTCGGGCGGATTGGTGAAGATCCGGCGGAATCCATGGTCTCGCGCCAATCGTTCAAGCCCGGTTCCCGGATCGGTAATGGCGATGAAGTGATCACCGGTTGGATTTTTCGTGGTCTCGTGAACCAGCTCCCAAAAATGGGCGAACAGGGACATGACTTCAATAGTGCCGCCGGACTTGCTCGCGACGAGGAACAGGGTTTTGGAGGGAGTCAATGTGTCGGTTACCGACCTGACCCATCCCGGCACGGTGGAATCGAGGACCCACAGTCGAGGAAACCCTTTCGCTTGCCCGAACGAGGCGCAGAGGACTTCCGGTCCCAAACTGCTGCCGCCCATGCCAAGGAGGACAACATTCGTGATCCCCATAGCCTTGGCCTCGGCGACACAGTCGTGAAGACCGTCGAGTTGTTCTCGCATCCGCTCATGAACGGTCAACCAGCCGAGTCGATCGGCGATCTCGGTGGAATCGTCTTTCCAGAGCCGGTGGTCTTTCTCCCATAATCGATCGACGACGCGGTTGTGATCCAACTGTTCCATGGCCGAACGAACCGTGGCATGAAGCGGCGCCGGTAGCGCCTTTCGCAGTGGAGTGGGCATGGGCTTCCTCGCGGACAAGATGGTCTGACTCGATTTCAGGAGCCAGGCCGCATCATAAGAAATCTTTCCCGGAAAAGACAATGATTCCAGTGACCGAGTCTATTTCTTATCGGTTGTCCGCCGGATGACTAAAGGCATCCCATCGACCGCCGACCATGCGAGAGATTGCGCCTGCTCGCGCGAGAGCTCCAACAACAGGGCGGGGCGCGGGTCGGATGGCTCTCCACCGGAGAACGATGACACCCATTCGTTCAAGCTCCGCCACCAGGTTTTCGTTCCCGCCCACAGCCGGCGGAAGAGGTCTTCTTCGTCCGAAGGTCGCACTTCGATGGTCAAGGTTGGAGTGAACGACAGGGTATAGGCTGTCGGCATGTCAGCGAGCGAAAGGGGGACCTGCTCGATGGAAACGGTGGGATCAACGGTGCGACGGGCAATGGGAGGGCGTGCAATCAGGCGGTGCGTGCCATGGACGGCACTCGGCGCCTTCATTGACCACGCGACGATGGGAATGCGATAGAGGTCGAGGCCTCGACCCTTGATGTGGATGGTGCGCGTCACGAGGTCGATCAGCAAGTAGGTGTGGGGGCGAGCGGCCAGCTTGACTTCTTCCTGAAGCACGCGCGTCACTTCTTGCAACGAGGCGGGATCGTTCGGGTCCACGTCGGGGAAAGGCCCCCGGTCTTCCGCCCGGCAGGTGGCGGTCAACAAGATGAACAGGAGGAAGAGGGGCCAGGGGGAAAAGAATCGGTAAGGCGTCGCCGAGCCGTCCGAGTTAAAAAATGATGATCGGTGTCCCAACCCGAGCCACTCGATAGACGCTCTTGAGATCGTCGTCATTCAGCCGAATGCAGCCGTGCGTCACGTTTTTGCCGAGCAGGCGTGTGTAGAGCGTGCCGTGGATGAAATAGCCCTTCCCGAATCCCAACGCATAGGCGCCGAGCACGCCCTGTTCGACCCGGTCGGCTTGATTGCGGGGAACTTCCAGCCCTTCTTCTATAAAGGCCCAATCGGGTTTGACCCACGCCGGATTGAGGAGCTTGGACTGGACGAAGAATTCTCCTCGCGGCGTGTCGAAAACCCATTGGTCGGTCGTACCCCCTGGTTTGGGAAGGATAGTGCCGCTGCCGGTCGAGGCCAGGGCGTCCAAAAGCACGTCGTCTCGCTGCTTAAGATAAAGATGGTTGCGGGCGGTGTCCACGAGAATGTACGGCTCCTGCGGTTTGAGCCGGGATAGTTGTTTTGACAGGGTCTTGTATCGGGCTTGAAGGGTGGAAAGAGAAGGAAGGGATCCGGATTTCGAATCGGCCGACGAAAGGACGGATGACGGGGGTGTCGGGGCAACGGAGTCGCTGCTTTGGGACAGAGTCAGCGGCTTCGCGCTCAGCAGTCCCCCCAGGAACAGCGACGAACAGACGACGAATCGGTATGCCGCGACGGAGTTCATGTTGCGTCTCGTTGTTGCTGCAACTCGGTTAAGGCCAAGGTAATGGCGTTCCGTTCGGCGAGGGCTCCGACGATGGTCACCGGCGTGCCGGCTACGACACGGGAGAACACTCTCTGCATATGAGAATTGTCCAGCATGATGCAGCCCAACGTTTGAGAGGCTCCTGTCGAATCCATCCCATGAATTTCAATGAGCCCGCCGATGGAGGCCGCTGGAGAAACGGTTCCGGCTTGAACGGCTGCTCGAAAGCGCCGCCGGTCCTCTTGGTTGGGATAGTCCAGCAGTAGGGCTCGGAAAAATTGCGTTTCACCGGATCCCTTCAGCGCGACGACTCGGTAACGGCCTTCCGGCGTGGCTCCATCTCCCTGCACCAGTTTGTCTTTGAGGCCGTTGTAGCCCAGCCGAACGGGATAGGAGGACGTCATCTTTCCGTTCTCATAGAGGAGCAGTTCCCGGTCCACTTTGTTCACGATAATGGCCGGCGACTGGTGGACGCGGGACCACTCCACGGTCTGCCGGGCCATGACTTGCCATCGTGCGATTTGTCGGGGGTCCGCGTACCGCTTCAGGTCTTGCGTCAACACCGTGGTTTGAGCGTCAAGAATCTCGTTGGCTCGTGTGGTGATGTCGAGAGACCTGGCATAGTCCCGTTGTTGAAAAAACAATCGCGCCTGTTTCAGCAGGAGATCCGTCTGGGTCAATTCTTTTCCCAACACGATATGGCCGCCTAATGATGCCACGTGGGAGGACAGAGCCGAAAGACGCTTGTCAAGCCGGGCAAGCGCGGTCTCGGCCGTTCGGCGGAGGGC
>JAIWOH010000128.1 GCA_020216985.1 Nitrospira sp. | reverse complement strand
CGCTTGCTCCTCTTGGAGCCTGACCAAGGTGTCATCGCCATGGGCAAGCAATTGTCGAAGCTCGTCTTCGATGCCATTGGATTCCCATGGCCAGAGGATGAGGTCGTCATAGACCTGTGCGCGTATTTTGAGGGCGGCCCATTGAGTGGCGAAGGAGGCGTACTCGTCCGCCGCCGTGCGGGGAGCCCCCAGTTCGATCAACTGGTGATCAACGGCGTCAATGTCGGCGATGAGGTCGGGAGGAATGGCCGGAGTGCAGCCGGTCGCCAGGAGAGCGCAGAAGCCTATCGCCAGGTATCCTGGGCGAAAACATGCGCGCCGTCCGAAAAGCATTGACACCTCACTGCTTTTGGAAGGAAGAGCCTTTCCTCGGTTTGACTTTGGCGATGGCATCTTGAATTTCGGCCGAAATGGCGCGGCTTTTTTCATCGATGGCCTTGGCTTGGGCTTGGGCGGCCTGGTAGTCCTCTTTGTCGATCGACGCCTGGACCTGTGTCAGGGAAGCCGTCAGCGCCTCGATGTCGCTCTTGATTGATTCGATGGCCGCCCGGTCTTTTCCGACCGGCGCCTTCGCGATCAATTGACGAGTGGACGACACGGCCTCTTGGGCGACTTGTTGGGCCTGAAGAGCCGCCGTCTTGGCCTCTTCCTTTTTCTGAGAAGCTGTCGACGAAACGGTAGCCGCCTCATTGGCGGTTGAAACGGCCAGCTCCTCGACTTTTCCATAGTCTTGGAACGGCGCAAACTTGCCTTCTTGCTCGGCCGCTTCTTGTTTTAAGGCGGTGAGTTTTCCTTCGAGCTTTGCGTATTCTTCAGGAGCGTACACGTTGGCGCCCCGTTCCCGAGCCTGTTTGACGGCCTGTTCTGCCGCTTCGATTTTTTCTGAGGGAGGTTTGGCACAACCTCCAACGAGGAGAGTGGTCAGGACTAAGAGCATCGCAGTCTGGCGCATCGGCTTCACGGGGGCCTCCATATCATGAAAGAGAGTGACGGGCGTGCGAAGATTTTTTATCACACCTACTTTACTAGCAAACTCGGTACCAAGCGGCACCGTCAAATATCAATATATCAAAATAATGACATAGAGAAGCATAATTGCCAAGTTAGGAAAGGGAACGTGAGGCGGGAGGGGGGCGTCCCTGTGGCGATCTGGCATCATCGCGCTTGTCTTGTTTGACATGAGGGGCTTTCCCCTGTTCAGAATGCCGAGGTCGTCGGCTTCCCGTCGATCAATACGCATAACACTCTGAATTGACAGGGGGGAGGGGCGCTCCTATAATGCAACCTTCTATTTTTCAAGGTATCAACGAAGCTTCTTCAAGGTATCGAGCGGCAATCGAAGGGAGGGCGCGTGTCGTTTACATTTCGGCAACCATCAAATCTCAAGAAAAAACGTGAGCACGGTTTTCGAAAGCGCATGAGCACGAAGAACGGGCGGAGGGTCCTGGCGCGTCGTCGGGCCAAAGGACGTGCCCGATTGACGGTGTGATGCGCCGGTCGCAACGCTATCGTCCGGGCGCGTTTGCCGACCGCTGTGGGTCGATATGCGAGCGTGTCCCCATCCCTTGCCTGCCTTGAGCTGTTTCCCCGGATCGATGTTGGGCAACGTCTTGCCGTAGACTCTCGGTGCGAGCCGAGTTGAAGATGGAAAGGCCGGAGGGCATTTTCCTGCGGGTGAGCCGAGAGATTGAAACGGTCAAGCGCCACGGCCGACGAGTTTCGACGGAACTGTTCAACATGTTGATTTGCACGATGGAGGATGGGCCGGCTCGTGTGGGGATTATCGTCGGTCGCCGGTTCGGAAACGCGGTCCGGCGGAATCGAGCCAAGCGCGTGTTTCGGGAGTTGGTCAGGCAGTGCCATCATGATTTCGTTCCCAGGCAGGCAATCCTTGTTTTCCCAAAGCGAGAGGCATTGACGCGGCCGTTTCATGAGTTGGCTGTTGCATGGGGCGAGACGTTGCGACGAGCGAACGTGCTTCGGTCGAAGTCAACGTAGGATGTGTAGGATGATGGGTGTGCGGAACCTGTGTCTGTGGCTCATTCGTGCCTATCGCTACGTGGTTTCTCCGTGGTTGGGGCCGGCCTGTCGATTTGATCCGACCTGTTCGCAATATGCGTTGGACGCGATTGCTCGATACGGGGTCTTGCGTGGAGGGGGATTGGTGCTCGTTCGTTTGCTCAAGTGTCATCCGTTCCATCCGGGCGGAGAAGATCCGGTCAGGTAACGTCCGAATCCGTTATCGTTGTGCGCGTAACGGGAGCAGGCGACAATAAAAATAGAGAGACGGTCTGTTTGATACATGGAAAAGCGGCTCGTTGTTTTTCTGATTTTGTCTCTGGCGATCATTTTCGGCTACGAATTCGTCCTCAACGAGTTGGGCCTGATCCCGCCTTCTCCGCCTCCGTCTGAAGAATCTTCAACGGAGTCCTCTCAGCAATCCGTCGCCGATTCCCAGCAAGGCGGCGCCCCGTTGGTCGGGGTGGATGCGCAAGACCAATTAAAAAAGTCCACACCCTCGACGAGCAGGCCTCAGAGTCCTGGGGGCGTAGAGCCTCAGACGGTGGAGGTGGATACCGGGCTGTATCAGGCGCGATTCAACAGCCGTGGCGCGGTGCTGACGGGATGGGAGCTCAAACGTTATCGAGGCAGCGCGCCGAGTCGGCCCCCCGTAGAGCTGGTGAGACAAGGGGGAAAGTTTCCGGATCCGCTGGCGATCGCTGTGAACGACGCAACGTTGACGCGGGAGCTGAACGAGGGAACCTACCGGGTTGAACAGGATTTTAAGACGCTTGATCAGGCGAACCCCACGGGGCACGTAGTCTTTTCCTACGAGAGCGCGGACGGAGAAGTTCGGCTGGAGAAGCGCCTGACGTTTCACGCGGATAGTTACGTGGTCGATGTCGAATTGAGTCATAGAGGCCTTGGAGAGTTCGTGGAAGTCGGTCTTGGGACCAATTTTGGGATCGTGGAATGGGGAGAGGGGTTTATCGGCGCCATTGGACCGGTTTCCATGGTTGACGGTGAGCGGGATGTGAACGTGCCTGATTCCGAAGCCGAACGACAGGGCATGATTCAATGGGCCGGTCTGCAAGACAAGTACTTCTTGGGCGTGGTCATTCCTCAGAAGGTCGGAACGGTTCGGGTGAAGAAAGAGGACGCGAAGTTGGTTTCGAGTTCCGTTCGCTTTTCCGCGGGAGCGGAGGATTCTCTGGGATTTCGCCTGTATGCAGGGCCCAAGGAATATGACGCGCTTCGTGGTCTCCAGATAGGCCTGGAAGATACGATCGATTTTGGATGGTTCATTTTCGGGAGTTGGAGCGTGGTCAAGTCGGTGGCCAAGCCGATCTTTTACGTGTTGCGAGCCATCAACGAACACACCAACAACTATGGAATCACGATCATTCTCCTGACCGTCGTGATCAAAGTGGTCTTTATCCCGTTGCAATATAAGAGCTATAAGGCCATGAAGCAGATGCAGGAGATTCAGCCGAAAATCCAGGCTCTTCAGGAGAAATTCAAAGACGACCGGGATCGGTTGAATCGTGAGCTCATCAAGGTCTATCGCGACAACAAGGTCAATCCGGTCGGCGGTTGTTTGCCGATGTTGTTGCAAATGCCCGTGTTCGTGGCCCTGTTCAATATTCTGAACGTCGCGATCGATCTGCGGCAGGCGCCGTTTGCGCTCTGGATTGACGACCTGTCGGTGCAAGATCCGTATTATGTCTTTCCCATCGTGATGGGCGTCACCATGGTGATTCAGCAAAAGATCACTCCCACGACCATGGATCCGACGCAGGCCAAGGTCATGCTCATGCTGCCGGTTTTCATGACATTTCTGTTCCTGAATTTTCCCGCCGGGCTGGTTTTGTATTGGATGACCCTCAACACGTTGAATATCGTGCAACAGCTTGTGACGGAGCGGTTGTTTTTCTCTCGGCCTCAGCCTGCACCCGCCGTGGGTGAAGAGGCCGAGAAGAAATCGTCTTGACCCATTCCGAGTGCGTCTTGGCCGAGGTCGCGCGGCGTGGAGCGCCGGGAGCGACGCGGTAGAGGGTGCGTGAGGGCATGGAGAAAACGAGAGAGGATACTATTTGCGGAATTGCTACCCCGGCCGGTGAGGGTGGCGTCGGCATTGTGCGGATCAGTGGACCGGATGCCTTGGCCGTGGCATCGAGAGTCGTGAGGCTGCGATCAAAGCGAGCATCTCTTTCCTCTCACCGTTTGCACGTGGCGGACATCGTCTCGGGATCGGGATTAGGGCATTCCGTCAGTTCCATGAAAGATGCGGATTTGACCCCGCCGGAGATTATCGACGAAGGGCTCGTCGTATGGATGAAAGCGCCGCATTCCTACACGGGAGAGGATGTGGTGGAGCTCCACTGTCATGGAAACCAGGTGGTCTTGCGGCTGGTGTGTGAGGCCTGCGTCCGGTCTGGAGCTCGCCTTGCGGAGCCAGGGGAGTTTACGAAACGGGCGTTTTTGAACGGTCGGTTGGATCTCTCTCAGGCCGAGGCGGTCTTGGAGACGGTTCAGGCGTCGTCTGAAGCGGCGTTACGCATGGCGCAGCGCAATCTTCGCGGAGAACTGGGGTTGCGAGTGAATCAGTTGCGAGGTCGTTTATTGTCATTGCTCTGTGAGGTTGAGGCGGGCATTGATTTTGGCGAGGAGGACATTTCGTTCATCCAGCGTGATCAATTGATGGGTTCATTGGAAGAGACGCTGGCGGACGTTGGGCGTATTTTAGACTGTGCTGCATTGGGGCGCCGGCTGCGGGAGGGGGCGAGGGTGGCGATTGTCGGGCCGCCGAACGTGGGCAAATCCAGCTTGTTGAACGTGCTGTTGGGTGAAGATCGGGCGATCGTCACGGATGTTCCAGGGACGACTCGTGATGTGATAGAAGAATCGGTCGTTTGGGACGGTGTCGTGGTGGCCTTGATCGACACGGCTGGTGTTCGTGAGACAGACGATGTCGTTGAACAGGAGGGGATCAAACGAACACGATCAGCCGTCGAGCAGAGCGATCTTGTCCTCTCTGTATTGGATGCGAGTGCGGCAGGAACTTGGTCGGACTGGTGCCCGCCGCTGCCGATCGAGAAGCATCAACGATTGCTGTTGGTGCTGAATAAGAGCGACCTGGCGGAGGGCGGTGTCGCGGTCGAAGCGGCCGGTATGATGGCGCAGCGCTCTGGGGCGAGAGCCGTCGTCACATCGGTTCGGACTGGGATGGGTATCGATGACTTGAGGCAGGCAATCCGTGAGGAGCTTACGAAAGGGGTGCTGGAGCCCAAAGAAGGGGTCGTCTTTATCAATGCTCGTCATCGTCACGCTCTGGAGCGGGCGCGAGTGTCGCTTGAGGAGGCGCTGGACTCCATTCGAAGCGGGAAGGACGCGGAGTTCGTCGCGGTTGATTTGCGTGGGGCGTCCGATGCGCTTGGGGAGATCACGGGGGCGATTACGTCGGACGAGATTTTGAATCGAATTTTTTCAACGTTTTGCATCGGCAAGTAGCAAGGGGCGGTCATCGTGGACGTGGACGTTATTGTCGTAGGGGGCGGTCATGCCGGTTGTGAGGCGGCGTTGGCGGCGTCTCGGATGGGTGTGAGGACGCTCTTGCTTACGATGGATCGGACTCGGATCGCGCAAATGTCCTGTAATCCGGCTGTCGGTGGAATCGCCAAAGGGCATTTGGTGAAAGAAATCGACGCGTTGGGTGGTGAAATGGGGCGGAACACCGACCGCGCCGGCATTCAGTTTCGATTCATCAATACCAAGAAGGGGCCGGCGGTCCGCGCGTTACGGGTCCAATGTGATAAAGCGCGCTATCGGGAGGCTATGCAAGTAACGCTGGCCCGAGAGCCTCATCTGATCATTGCCGAAGGAACCGTCGATCGCCTGCTTACCAAAGGAGGAGCGATCGACGGAGTCGTCACGGGGAGCGGTGAGGTGATCAAGGCCAGGGCCGTTATTCTGACATCGGGTACGTTTCTTAAGGGATTGATCCATATCGGCTTGAATCGTTTTCCGGCCGGCCGGGCAGGCGAGTCATCCGCGGAACAGTTGACGGATTGCATGCGAGATTTGGGGTTTGAGGTGGGGCGTCTCAAGACGGGGACTCCGCCGCGATTGGACAAGAATACAATCGATTTTTCGGTCATGATTCCCCAGCCGGGTGATGATCCGCCGTCTCCCTTTTCCTATCGAACCGAACGGATCGAGCAGCCACAAGTCCTCTGTCACCTCACGTACACCAATACAAGAACTCATGAGATTATCCGGGAGAACTTAGATCGCTCGCCCCTCTACAGTGGTGTGATTAGTTCGACGGGACCGCGCTATTGCCCCTCCATTGAGGACAAAGTGGTGCGTTTCGAAGAAAAGGAGCGACATCAGATTTTTGTTGAACCGGAAGGATTGGATTCTGATGAGTTCTATCCCAACGGAATCTCTACCAGTCTACCAGTTGACGTTCAGGCCAAGATTCTCAAAACAATCCCAGGCCTAGAACATGCGAAGATGCTCAAGCCCGGCTATGCGATAGAATACGACTATTTTCCGCCTCGACAATTGATGAGCACGCTCGAAGCCAAACTCGTCAGAGGTTTGTATCATGCCGGGCAAATTAACGGAACGTCAGGTTATGAAGAGGCTGCGGCGCAAGGCCTTATGGCAGGAATCAATGCAGCTCTCGCAATCAAAGGTGAAGCGCCCTTGGTTCTTGACCGATCCCAGGCTTACATCGGGGTCTTGATTGATGACTTGATCACGAAGGATGTCTATGAGCCTTACCGAATGTTTACGTCACGCGCTGAGTATCGACTCCTTCTTCGTCACGGCAATGCTGATCTGCGGCTGATGGAACTAGGATTTCAGGTTGGGCTGATTGAGATGGCGATGTACGAAAGACTCGTTAAAAAAAGGGCGATGATTGAAAAAGAGGTCGCTCGTCTGCACGAGCTGAAACCCCGTTTAACAGATTTGGTGCGGATGCGGATTAAAGGAACCGATCTTGAGAATATTTCTCCGACGCAAACGGTAGCCGAGTTGTTAAGAAGGCAAAACTCTGCGTATCATGACCTGTTGCATATACTGGGTTTGGATGGAGTGAAAGAACGGGACGTGTCCGAAGAGATCGAGGTCCAAGTGAAGTATGACGGCTATATCCGCCGGCAACTTCAGCAAATAGAAAAATTCAAAAAACTGGAAAAGAAATCAATCCCTCCAGATTTTAACTACAATGCAGTCACTGGGTTTTCACGAGAGGTGAGGGAAAAACTCCAGAAGATACGACCGGAGACTGTTGGACAGGCATCAAGAATTTCCGGGGTCACTCCTGCTGCTATTTCACTTCTCTTGGTGGCGATAGAAAAAGGGAATCACTCGTCCTTTCGAGTAACCAACTCCTAGTCATGTGATCCCCGCTCCACAGAGCGATGGTTCTGCGTAGAATCACTCGTCCTTTCGAGTAACCAACTCCTAGTCATCGGACCAGTTCCTGCGGACCCGCTCCCGTTTCG
Organism: Nitrospira sp.; assembly: GCA_020216985.1. Classification (GTDB taxonomy): domain Bacteria; phylum Nitrospirota; class Nitrospiria; order Nitrospirales; family Nitrospiraceae; genus Nitrospira_D. Next base: position 2,483 of record JAIWOH010000128.1, on the reverse strand, counting down.
CAAATCTTGTATTGACCAGAGAACCGATCTTCGCATAAGTGTTCCACGTGGAACAAAACTCTTCTTTGTCAACACTGCTCGAACGATGTTCTCAAGAGATAGGGGTCTCTTTGCAGAGCGAACAAGTCAACCAATTGTTGGTTCATTTCGATCAGCTCAAAATGTGGAGTCAATCGGTGAACCTGACTAGTATTAGAGATGATCGAGAGATTATTGTGAAGCATTTCGTTGATTCGCTTGCATGCCTTTCCGTCGAGCCAATAAAAAATGGGGCGTGGTTGCTGGACGTTGGGACAGGAGCAGGGTTTCCAGGAATCCCTCTCAAAATCGTTCGAGACGATTTGCGTGTGACTCTTGTGGAACCTGTCAAAAAGAAAGTTTCTTTCTTGCTCTCGGTGATAGGGATTTTGCATCTCAAGCAGATTAGTGTATTCTGCGGAACGCTCAGACAATTCATTGCTCAATCAGAGCCGTTTCATCAATTTGATTACATCACAACTCGTGCCTTAAAGCCCGATGAAATTTTTGAACAGGGGAAGAGGCTTCTAGTCAATCATGGGAAAGTCGTGTTGTATTTAACTAAGCCATTCGATCAATTGGCTTATCCTGAATGGATACTAGCTGAGGAACGGGAATTCGATCTCCCGATGAAGTTTGGACGTCGAGTCATATCGATTCTTGAATGTCCCCTGCAAAAAGATTCTCAAGTCAGTTCCACGTGGAACTCATTGTGTAAATAGTTGAACATATGGGAAAAATCGTTGCGGTTGCCAATCAGAAGGGTGGAGTAGGGAAGACAACAACGTCCGTGAATTTGGCGTCGGCCGTTGCACTTGAGGGGCGATCGGTCCTCTTGGTCGATTTAGACCCTCAAGGAAATGCCACGAGCGGTCTGGGCATTGATCCTCGGTCGCTTCGGCATACTGTGTACCATTCTTTAATCAAGGATGGATCCATTCAAAACGTTCGAGTAGAAACTCTCGTTCGTAACTTATTTATCCTGCCTGCGAATGCCGATCTTGCCGGGGTTGAGATTGAATTGGCTCATATCGAAAATCGTGAACGGTACTTGAAAGATGTTTTGGGAGAATTGGTGGGCGATTATGACGTTATCCTTATTGACTGTCCGCCGGCCCTCGGCATTCTGACGATCAACGCGCTGACGGCTGCGAAAACAGTCCTGATTCCGGTTCAGTGCGAATACTACGCCATGGAGGGGCTCACGCGTCTGGTCTCAAGTATCGAGCGAGTGCGTCAGTCGTTCAATCCTGATCTAAGTCTTGAAGGAATCATCTTGACCATGTTCGATTCGCGCAATACCTTGGCCCGTCAGGTGGCCGAGCAGGTTCGGGCCCACTTCAAAGAAAAAGTTTACCGCACGGTCATTCCGCGCAATATCACACTGGCTGAGGCGCCGAGTTATGGGCGTCCAGGCATACTATACAATGCGGCGTCGTCGGGATCACAAGCCTACATCGCTTTAGCGAAGGAGTTTCTCGCTTATGGAGAAGAAAGCATTAGGTAAAGGGCTTGACGCCCTTTTGCCCTCTTTACCAGGAAGCCATCCGGTTGAGGGGGGCGATATCCAATATTTGCGAGTGGAAGACATTGTTCCGAACCGGTATCAGCCCCGGCAACATTTCTCCCCGGAAGAACTCGCTGAATTGGCTGCTTCAATTCATGAGACGGGCATGCTCCAACCGATCATGGTCAGGCGAAAAGGGGACGGGATCTTCGAGCTGATCTCGGGGGAGCGACGGTGGCGCGCTTCAAAAGAGGCCGGACTCAAAACCGTTCGAGCGATCGTCAGAAATTGCAGCGACGAAGAAGCGATTTTGATCGCCTTGATCGAAAATCTTCAACGCTCGGACTTGAACCCTATGGAAATCGCGAGAGCATACTCAAGAATGATGACCGAGTTCGGACTTACACATGAGATGATCGCCAAGAAAGTCGGATGCGATCGGTCGTCAGTTGCAAACGCGGTTCGATTGATCAATCTTCACCCGGAAGTCCAAAAGCTTGTCGAGAATCAAGCCATATCGGCCGGCCATGCCAAGGTGATCCTCGGCATCGAGTCTCCGGAGTTGCAGCTTGAGATTTCCCAAAAGGTCGTCGCTCGGGGGCTCTCAGTGCGAGAGACCGAAAAAATGGTGGCGTCGATCTCAGGAGGCAACAGACGGAATCGCAGGGCGCCCCACGATCAGTACCGTGTGGATCTCGAATCAAAACTCCAGAAGAAGCTGGGAACCAAAGTGATGATTCAGCCCCGAGGCAAGGGCGGGAAAATTATCATTCGCTACTTTTCCCCTGAAGAGCTGGAAGGAATCGTCGAAACGGTCCTGTCATAATTCGCTGAATTCCAGCGAACAAAGGGTGGTGGCACGTCAAGACGAAAACGAAAAAGTTGCTTTTTCTCTCGGCTGCGCTTAATTTACTCCGCCAAGTAGCCGATACTACACAGGTCCGGGCTCGCCCTGGTT
>JAIWOH010000127.1 GCA_020216985.1 Nitrospira sp. | reverse complement strand
TCACATAAACAGGATTTCAACTTGAATTTCGTGTTTGTACCGATGGATGAAGGACGTGTCATAGAGATGAATGTCGACAGCATCGCGACATAACCATGAGGAGGGATCCCCACATGTGGAAACAGGATAAGCCGGACAACAGCTCATCGACAACACAAGATGCAGAAGCTCTCATGACGGCTCCAAGGTCTCAGCGGACCGAAATGGGAGAAGAGATCAGCGCGTTCGTTGGAAAAGGAGTCGATTTCAAAGGCACGATCACCTATCAAGGGACCGTCAGGATCGACGGTTCGGTCGAAGGGGAAATCCAAACGGATGGCATTCTGCTCGTCGGGGAAGAGGCGGTGCTCAAGGCAAAGGTCACGGCGGGGACGATCGTCTGCAAGGGAAAAATAACGGGGGACATCGTTGCCAAGGAAAAAATCAAATTGCGGGCGCCGGCCGTCATTACCGGAGGTGTGAAAACTCCGATGCTGTCGATGGAAGAAGGAGTCATGTTCAATGGAACGTTGGAGATGTCGGCCGTTTCGCGAGACACGCAACGCGAACCTTCGCTCCGGGCGATTCCACAGGGGGATCAGCCGGTTGTTAAACGTATTACGGCATAGATTCTGATCCGAGCGACTGGGACATGCTCGCAGCACGTTTGAAGTGAACTAAAGGTGTGGGGCGGATGAACGAGTCTGAGCCGTCCCACATGACGACGATGTACTGACGACCGGGAATCGCAATGACCGAACCGCTGGATTAAAAAAGACCCGTCGGCTTGCTGAACAGCCGGCCGATCTTTCGCGAGTCGGGCTTCTCGGTGCGAAGCCGCCGCTTTATCAGAAAAGGAGCTTGAAAGGTTGATGTGGCCCATCGGGGGGGAGGACAAGTCAAAAACAGGAAGCGGGAGCGAAAGTCTGACCTTTCTCGCAAAGGGAGTCGATTTCAGAGGGGTTATCCATTTTGAGGGGACCATTCGGGTCGATGGGCGACTTGAGGGAGAGGTTCATACGAATGGAACCCTGATTGTGGGAGAGCAAGGGGTCATCAAGGGGCTCATCTCAGCGGGAACCGTCATGACGAGCGGAAAAATAAATGGGACAGTGACTGCTCTGGAAAAGGTCCAAATCAACAAGCCAGGGATCTTGATCGGAGACGTTCGAACGGCGGCGATTGCCATAGAAGACGGAGCCCATTTCCATGGCATGTGTGATATGGGAGCCCATAAGTGGGTTGAAGACCAGCCATCCTCTCCAACCGCAAAAAATCCTCATGATCTCCATGATCTGACGGCCCACCGCGTGCGAGTCAGATCGACCGGCCACTAGCGCTTTTGTCTGGATCTCAATACAATGTTTCCCCTATGAGTCGCCCCACGATCCTCCTTGGTATGAGCGGTGGAGTGGATAGTTCGGTTGCCGCCGCCCTCCTCGTTCGTCAGGGCTATGCGGTACAGGGAGTCACGCTCCAGGTCTGGGAGCCGGAAGAAACTGGTCAGCCTACTTCCAAAAAATGGCAAGAGCGCGGATGCTGCAAGATCGGCATCGCCAAATATGTGGCCCAGCGGCTTGGCATTTCGTATGAGGTTGTCGACACCCGCGACAGTTTTCGGGACAGCGTGATTGCCGATTTTGTCAGAGCTTATAAGGAAGGGATTACGCCGAATCCATGTGTTCGATGCAACGAACGAGTCAAAATTCGCCGACTTATTGAACTGGCGGATAGCCGAGGAATTGAATTCGTCGCGACCGGTCATTATGTCCGTCTTGCAAAGACCCACGCGGGGCTGACGCTCCAGCGGGCCATTGATCTCAAAAAGGACCAGAGCTATTTCCTGTATCGTTTGAATCCTGCCTGGCTCCCGCGGCTTCTGTTTCCCATAGGAACCATGCAAAAGAGCGACGTCTGGAGAGAGGCTGAAGCTTTGGGGCTTCCGGCCGATGAAATGAAGGAGAGCCAGGAAATCTGCTTTGTCAGCCAGGGCGACTATCGCGCGTTTCTTGAGCGGGAAGATCCTGCAATCCGCAAGCCCGGCCAATTTCTCGATCAAGAAGGACGCTCTCTGGGAAGACATGATGGCATTGCCTTCTATACGCCGGGCCAACGGCGCGGGTTGGGTATCGCAACGGGCCGTCGGCTGTACGTCCAACAGGTTCGTCCGGTCACGAATACGGTCATCCTCGGTCCGGAGGAATCGCTGTACAACGACGGATGCGACGTCGAAGATCTCAACGTTTTTGATCGGTCTCTGTCTCAGTGTGTTACGGATGTGCAGGTCAAGGTACGCTACGCGACGCCGGCCGTGTCCGCCACGCTATATCCACGCACCGGCTCGTCCGCACGTCTTCAATTTCGTGAGCCGCAGAAAGCCTTGTGCCCTGGGCAGTCCGCGGTGTTTTATCGAGGAGACCACGTGCTGGGCGGCGGGATCATCAGAATAGGCTCTGAACGTTGAGTCCGTGGGCAAATTCCGCTTGTCGCTTTCCCTTCCCTTGACTTCCCTCGCGACATTCAGCTAGCCTCTCCGTAGCGCGGTCGAAAAAATTCTGCTCTTCTCGCCTCATCGAGGTCGGATATGTTCGGCTCTTTCGGATGGATGGAACTGCTCCTAATTCTGTTTATCGTGCTGATCATCTTCGGCGCGGGCAAGCTCCCACAACTGGGCGAGGGATTAGGAAAAGCGATCAAGGGCTTCAAGAAGACTATACACGAAGCGGATGCCATCGACGTCACTCCGGGGGAACCTCCGCAGGCCCAGGCTGCATCATCCTCTCAAACGCACGCGCAAGCAGCTAACGCTTCGCCACCCGGTCCGCAAGGTCGGCCCGAACACATCAAGCAAGGGTAGCGCGTCTGTGTGAAAAAGTGGGAGGACGAAAAGAAACCTTTCTGAATAGTCGTGCGGCGTCAATCGATGTGATGTATGTTCGGCCTAGGAACCGGCGAGATCCTGATCATTTTGGTCATTGCCTTTCTCTTGTTCGGACCCAAACAACTGCCCGAGGTCGGGCGTCAGGTTGGAAAGGCCGTCAAGGGACTGAAGGATGCAACGGAAGATCTCAGGAAGTCCGTCGAGCCGGAGTTGAACCTCCTTCAACAGGAAATGAAGATGGCGGAGCAGGATTTTCAGGCCACCCTCAAAGAAACGGAGGACAAGATCAGTGCTGCAGGTACTCAGACAGAGGATAGGACCGCCCCTCAGACACGCCAAACATAACATCGTGCGTTTCCAATAACCGCGAGTCCCTCGACCATTGCTCCACGCTCGGCAGACATGAAGATGGGCTCATCACTATTTGTCGGACTGCTCAACAACGTGCAGCTTCCCCGATCCATTCGACGATGTGTTCGATGGAAAAGAGAAACGCGAACGATTCTCGGATTCCTCGTTCTTTTGATCGGTTCGCTGCTTTCTCTTAGCTCGACCGGCCATGCGGCGTTCGAGATTCCGGAAGGAGAGCGGATTACCAATATTATCGTCATCGGACGTGGTATTCCCCTGAAAGAGCAATACGAACTCTTTGACCCGCACATCGGAAGGAACTTCGACATCAAGAACTTTTGGATTCGAGCGGACCTTCGAGTGCGGCCCGAGTATCGAAATAACCTCTGCTTCGGCGGTGGGATCGGGGGAAATGGAGCCACGGCGGGAAGCTGTAATAGTCCGACCGGCCTCGCCAATCATCTTCCCGGCCATGCCAATGATTCCTATGTTCAACAAATGACCAGGTTGGGTATCGGGTATGATCTGTCTCCGGATGTCAATTTCTATTTGGAATTCATCGATTCCCGGACATGGGGGGGCAATCAAGATCCGATCACTCACACATGCGGTCCAGCGCTGGCTTCTGGCAGATCGTCCTGTTCGCTCGGAATTCGTGCTGGCTACATGCTCATCCGCAACTTCGCCGGAATCCCAGGCCTTGGTCTCAAGGCTGGAAGGCAATATCTCGTCTTTGGAGACCAGAGTTTGCTGGGCCACTTTGACTGGGCGAATACCGGTTTCTCCTTCGACGGAATCATGACCAACTACAGCACCAAGTTCATGGATTCATCATTCGGCTGGTTCCGGCTGGCGGAGACGGATCTTCCTCAGGGAGCGCCGCTCGGCAGCGGAGGGCCGAATCTCCCAGGAACCGGCCAATCGCAGAACGCCCACGGAGATATCGACATGCTGGTGTTTTATAACCAGATCAAGGCGGTTCCCTGGACGCTCATTGAACCGTTCTACATCTACTATAAAAACAACCTCGGCGCGGACAACAGCAACGCACAAGGCCTCGGAACGCCAAAGCACGGGAACCAGACCCGCCACGTGATCGGCAATCGGATCGCCGTCAAGAAGGGCGGCTTCGACTTTTCCAACGAGATCGTCTATCAATTCGGGCAGATGGGAGATACCGGCCAGGCGGTCGAACCCTGTGGCCCCACCGGGACACAATACAAGTGTCTCAGCATCAATGCCTGGGCCACCAGAAACTGGATCGGCTATACCTTTTATGAGTGGGCGTGGAAGCCGCGCTTCGCCCTCAACTTTGATTATGCGTCGGGCGACGGCCGCGCCAACTGCACCTTAAACGCCGCCTATGGAAGTTGCTCGACCGCCAACACCTTTGAAAATTTCTATCCCACCAACCACATTCACATGGGCTATATGGATGTCATGGGATGGAAAAACACATTGACATGGTCGGCCAACTTCCAGGCTCGCCCGACCAGGGACGATCACATCGAAATCTGGTACACCCACCTCAATCTTGCCAACGCCAGGGACAATTGGTATCGGGCCAGCCAGGGGGTCTATGTCTATTCCAAGGCGGACAATACCGCCAACCATATCGGGAGCGAGGTGGATTTTACCTGGACCCACATGTTCATGGACGGAAAACTCGCCTTTCAGACGTCCTTTGCATATATGTTTACAGGTCCCTATATCCGAGAGAACTTGGGCACCACCAAGGACCAGACCTGGGCCTATGCGCAACTGTGGTTGAACTTCTAGGGACCAATTGGAGGGCCTGCTCGTGCGAGAGCGTGCGCCTTGTAATCGCGCTGTTTTTCAACGTCCCCTAAATATCGAACCGCCGGCCCTCAGCAAAACTTCCCGGCTGTTGTGAATCGTTCCCGCAGCTCATCATAGGTCCGCGTGACAGGAAATTGTGGAAACTCCTTCGGCAGGTGATCGGGAGGTCTGAAGAAGAACCCGGCGTCCGCTTCCTCCAGCATGGCCGTATCGTTGTAGGAGTCTCCCGCGGCCATGATCCAAAAGTTCAGGGTTTTGAAGGCTGCGACGGAATGTTTCTTTTGGTTCTGCATCCGCATGTGGTAGTTGACGATGCGACCGGAGTCGTTCACTTCCAGTTGATTGCAAAATAAGGTGGGAAACCCTAACTGTCTCATAAGCGGAAGCGCAAATTGGTAAAACGTATCGGACAGGATGATGACCTGACATCGTTCGCGGAGCCATCCAAGAAATTCGGCGGCTCCCTCCAAGGGGCCCATAGCGGCAATGACCTCTTGAATGTCGCCCAACTTCAGATGATGACGATCCAAAATCGCCAGACGTTGTTTCATGAGCTTGTCGTAATCCGGCATTTCACGGGTCGTGATTTTCAAATCCTCAATGCCGGTCTTTAGCGCGACGTTGATCCAGATTTCAGGGACCAGCACCCCTTCCAGATCCAAACAGACCATCACGGGCTTGTTCATCGGTCAAATTCTCCCATTCTTGTCAACGAACTCTTGCTGAACTCCGCTTGTACAAATTGGCCTGTCCTGAAGTGGCTCGGTTGGTGTGTCGTTCCGATCCTGACTGAGAAACCGCCATATCTTGTCGAGGGCGGCCTCAAGCAGGGAAAGCCCCTGCCATGTCCTTTCACGATCGGGTCGGTGGCGTTCGACCCAGTCTCTGATGACGGGGAGAGGAATCATTCGAGGCGGAGTATCGGTCAGTTCACCCCACAGCAATCCCAAGATGGTACTGACGCGAATGGGAACCGGAAGGGCATCAACCGGGTTGTTGGTCATATCTTGACAATAATCCGGCGGTGAGGTGACCAGCAATTCCCGGCAGGCGGAGGGCCGCTCATCATAGATCGAACACACCTCGTCCTCAAGGAACGGGCATGGCATCCTCAGGGAATAGTACGCCTCATTCAGAGGAGCCAGTTCGTCATCGTTCAGCGGTCGCTCAGATTCTCCCACATCAAGAAGCCGTTGCCAGATGCCGTGAGAGAGGAGAAGGGCTTTGGATTGTTCCAACCGCGCGGCAATACGATCTTGTTGTTCAATGGGCAACAGGCGAATAACCTCCATCAATCGAAAGGCCTCCGGGGGAGAGAGCGGAACCAACATCCGGCAGCAGGCCGCGCATCCTTTGGCACAGGAACAACGCCGACCTTCGTCGGAGGCTCGCATCGCTTCCAACCGCTGAGCTTCTTCTCCCAATCGCCGTAACAAAGGAGTGATGGCGGTGACAGGAATAAAAGCAGTGGGAACGTCCACTGCCGTCGTCACGCGGCCCGCCGCCGTCTGGATCGAGATCTCGTATTGTTCGGTTGGACGAGTCGACACGATATGTCTCATGAATTGGGAGAACCTTGACGATCTTAGAGAACGGACCGTCGGCCGGTCAACTATGAGGACCGGACTTTGTCCGCTTGCTCCGTTCCGGGAGAAATCCGATAATGGGACATGGAAGCGGCTCCGCCATTTTCGGGTCACGTCATTGGACTCCTGAAAGCCTATATGCAGGACCTGGTGGAACAGGCCGTGCAGGAGGAGATCGCCACCGAGCAATTTGGATTCAGCCCCACACCCTACCGATCCTACGACGCCATTTCCGATCTGCTCGCCCTGCTCGACGACCGTATCGAGTCCGAGGGAATCCAAGTGGGTCTGTCCGAGACCTTTCTCCACAGCATGTGGGATTTGTGCGACGAGGTTGCCCCGCACGTGCATGAGCGAGTCTGGATGGAGGAAAACATCAACGGTGAGCAACAACGGATCGGAAAGGCGAAAACCAGGGAAATGACGTATCGAGTCCTGATCGAAGTGATAGAAAGACGCTCCCGTTAGGATCGGCATCTCCGTGTCGAGAGGAGAGGGGGGTCTTCTTGTTCAGTCAGGAGTCGAAGTGTCGATAACAAGGTCGAACGAGTGAGGAGATCAGGCTATGGCCGTGCGATACTGGCTGATGAAATCGGAACCCTCCGCCTTTTCCATTGATGACTTACAACACGCTCCCGAACAAACGACCTGCTGGGACGGGGTGCGGAACTATCAGGCGCGGAATTACATGCGAGAAATGGCCGTCGGCGATTTGGTGCTCTTCTATCACAGCAATGATGACCCGCCGGCGGTGGTCGGAATCGCTCGTGTCGTGAAAACCGCCTATCCGGACCCCACACAATTCGATAAGAAGGACAAACACTACGATTCAGCCAGCCATCCTTCCGATCCTCGATGGGACATGGTGGACATCCAGTACGTGAGGAAACTGTCCCGTCCCCTTTCTTTGCATGAATTACGGAAAGAACGGCCTCTTCGGAACATGCTCTTGCTCCAAAAAGGGTCGCGCCTCTCAGTGCAGCCGGTCAGCCGGCAGGAGTGGGAGCATATCCTCTCGCTGGAAAAGTCCGCCGAGTAGCCTGAGAGGAGAGAAGGAGAGACCTACCGACCTACGTACTGGCTTTGCCGTCGTCCATGTACCGATGCTGCCAGTCCAGCCAAGCATGGCCCAGTTCGTGGGCCAGGATATATCGGCGACGGGTGACGGGGAGCCGTTTGCGGATATAAATGGTCTTTGATTCATCATCCCAGATGCCGTCGGCGTTCTCGTCGCGTCTGTCCATTTCCGCGTCCGACAGTTGTCTCACGGTAATCCGATATCCAAATGGCAGCACGATCCGCGAGGGGATACGCAACAGCCGCTTTTTTTCTTTGACAATTCCCGCCATGCCCTCCCTCTTGCGCCGCAATCAAATTTAGCCTACCACAAGTGTTCCGTGGAAATGACGGGTATTTTAATCATTGAATTCAACGAGTTGTGATTTTGATTCGCATGGGATCAACAGGGACCGACAGGATTCGGACGGGTCTCTCATTCCGCCAAAGGCTCCTGCGCCTGTCTCCTGACCTAAATAAGAGATGTGAAGGTGAGGAGCCGGTTTAGTTCAAAGCGATGCCTATCCTGATTCAGTAGCGGGAGCAGCTATTCATGGCGCAGGACCGATAGGGGGGGGCGGCCAAGAATTCGATAGGTGCTTAGAAAGCCGACCATCGTGGTCAGAGCCATAGTTGCGAAGAGGCTCCCGACGAGAATCAGTGGTTGGAGGCTCCACCCGAGATCAAATATCAGGGACAGAGCCGCCCACGACAAGATGCTTGCCAGCAGGATTCCCGACAGGCCACCCAGGGCCCCCAAGAGGGCGTACTCAAGGGCGAACGTTTGCACGAGAATCCCGCGCGTCGCTCCCAAGGCTTTCAGAATCAGAGATTCGTAGAGCCGCCGATAGCGCGTCGCAGCCAGCGCGGCCGCCATGACGAGACTTCCGGAGAGAACACAGAACAAGGCCACGGCCTGGATGGCAAGAGACAGCCGATCGACCACTTGGGCGAAACTACCGAGAACGTCTCCGACGTTGATGGCCGTCACATTGGGGAACGAGGAGACCACCGCCTGTTGGAGCGCCACTTCTTCCGACGGGGGGACGCGAACGGTAGCGACATAGGTATGCGGCGCTCCGTCCAATGCGCCGGGGGAAAAAATCATATAGAAGTTCGTCGAGAAGTTGCCCCATTCGACGTGTCGAATGCTGCGCACCTCTCCGCTGACGGGCGTCCCCTGAACATCAAATTCCACGGAATCGCCTACTTCAAGGCCCAGTTGTTTCGCCGCGTCTTCCTCGAGCGAGATGAGGGGGGTGGTGAAGACTTGACCGGGCTTCCACCATTCGCCGCGCACGATCCTGTTGTCCTTGGGAAGGTCTTGGAGGAAGGTCAACGCGTACTCGCGGGACAGGAACCAGTTCTTTCGCGCCTCTTCCTTGTCCGCCGATTGCTCTTGCCGATCCTCCCGCTCGGACATCGCGTCGACCGTGATCGGAACGCCCTTCAAAGCGGAAATCCTCGCGCGCACCAACGGCGTCAACTGTGGCGCCCGATCGCCCGATCGAGCGCGCAGGAGAGCGGTGAATTCTTCCGCCTGATCCGGCTGGATGTCGATAAAGAAAAAGGAAGGAGAATCGGTCGGCCGACTCTCATTCATTTGATCGAGCAGCGCCCGTTCAACGAGCGCCACCGTGGTCATCACCATGACGCCCATTCCGACGGCGATCGTGATGCCGGTGACCTGACTGCCGGGACGTTTGATGTTGCCGACCGCCTGGCGCAAAGGGAGATACCGCGGGCGAGACCATTTCTTGAGGCTGAAGAGCGCCAGACGGGCTGAAAGCGCCAACAGCAAGACCGCCACAGCAAACGAGAAAATAAAAAGAGTCCCGATCTTCCAGGACCCGGCTTGCCACATGGATAATAACGTCAATCCGATCCCGATCCCTAGGAATGCAAGCAGACCCGTCCGATCGAACGTTTTCCCAAACATCCGCCATCGAACCGTTGCCGAATGATCCAATGGGCGGAAGGGGTCGACGTCGCGTCGAAAAATCCACGCCGGCTTCACGTCGCGGATCGTCAGCAAGGGCCAGAGGGTAAACAGCAGCGAAGACAAGACGCCGAGCGCCAATCCCTTGAGAAAGGGGGCGGGAGAAAGGAACAGCTTGCTCTCGGAAAACCCCAATTGATCGAGAAGGGCCGAACTTATCAGCGCAGTAAAGACCCATGGTAATCCTTGGTAGAGAAGCACGCCGATGAACAGTCCGACGGCGCTTCCCATCAGTCCAAGGCCCACGGCTTGTAGGACGTACGTTCGGATGATGGTCGGGGAATCCGCGCCGATCGTTTTGAGAATGGCGATCGTGGTGAGCTTTTCTCGGACAAAGGCGTGAACGGA
>JAIWOH010000136.1 GCA_020216985.1 Nitrospira sp. | reverse complement strand
TTGGGATCGTACACACGGGAAGCGACCGGTTCGTTGCGATAGTTCACCACCATCATGCCGACGTCATCGGCTGAGATCGCCTCAGGGCAGGGCCTGAGCGGAGGATCAGGGTTGTTGTACACCGCACCGTGCAGGCGTGATTCGTTTTTTCCGCCTGGACAGGTCGGCTCATAGGCTACGATGTCTGGAAAGACTGGATTCGTCGGCTTTCGATGTGATGGATGGATGGCAAACCGATAGGTGTCAGGCGTCGGTTTGACGTTCGTATCGACCTCGTAGGACCAGCCCTTCTCGTTGACGCCGACGTACACTCCCTTCTCATAGGCATGTTGGAAGTCGCCGAACTGGATAAAGAACTCCCGGTGAGAATCGTCCTGCTTGTCCTTGTCAAGGTCCAGACCGGTCCCCTTTTTCCCGGCAATCACCGCCTGCCACGAGGTGGGACCTCCGTCCTGACGGATGGCCGGATCGTAGAGTTTCTGCCCTGTCTCATTGTGTCGCCATTCCGAACCGGGCGGCTCGCTCAACATGGTGGCGTAGAGGCCTACCTGCTGGTGCGTGGAGGGTCCAAGGTGATCATGGGTGAAGGTCGTGCCGAGCCCCCGATGGACATGGCCGGTATTCACAACCGGATCGGAGAACCATCGTTGCAACGTGGTCCTCGCCCCCAGCCAATCGCAGACGCCGGGCATACCAAACTTATGCTCAAACTCATGGGCGTCTCCCTTGGCCTCTTCCCACGCCTTCAGACAGGCTTCACCAGGCTTTTGCAATCGGATCGGACCTGCGATCACCGGATTGTCTCCGTTGAAGAACGGATGGACCGCCGGCACCAGGGTCGTGACCCCGGTCACCGGATGGGGCACGGCCTGAGCGGGGTGTTTGGCATTCCACTCATTGATTGCGTGAATGCGCTCGCGCACGGTGCCGGGCGAGAAGGTGCCGTCCTCGTAGTTCCAGCCGTTGGCGCCTCCGTCCGCCGAGGTCAAGTCCCACTTGGGAAGATGGATATGTTGACCGATGACATCCGTCGGGGTCTCGATTTGATAGTCGTCTTCGTAGAATTTGAGCGGCACCAAATTGGTGTGTGCGTACATGGCACAGTCAAAGGTGTTCATGCGGATCACGAGCGGCTCCGGGGCCAAGGCCTTGCGCAGAAGCAGCGGGACATCCTCCCACAGGGCCAAGATTCGCTGCTGAGGATAATGATAGCCGAGCTTGTTGAACACCACGTCGAGCTGGATATTGGCCCCTTTATACACGCGCGGCCTATCGGCACCGAATTCGATCCCGCCCGGCAGCACGTCGCTCACCTTCAACCAGGTGCCTGGAGCGCCGCCGAAGAAGCGGGCGTCTTGGCCGGTCATTAATAACTTGCCTCGATCATCAATGCAGGGCTCGTTAAACGGCGCGCCGGGAATCGGCGGGGCTCCGTTCGTCCGAAAGAGGGCCGGACCTGCCACCGCACCAGCGGCCGTGAGCTTCACTGTCGGGTGGTGCATGGCGTGATAATCCATAGCGACCCGTTCCAAATCGGTCCCCTGTTCCGGGAAAAACTCCGGCTTGGCCTCCGAGATTTCTTTCTTGGCACTATGTCGAGAGAGAGTATCGTCCGAATGGGCATCGGCCGAATAGCCGTGCAAGGCATGGCGCGGGAGCCCTCCGTCGTGCCCTTTCACCACGCCGGGAATTTCCGACATGTCTAAAGGGGGGGTCGTGGGACGGGATCCGACTGTCTTTTCGATTCCTGCCACCCAGAACGGAAAGCCAGGGTTGCGCTCACGCTCGATCACCCTCGCCACCGAACCGTGCACTTGACCGTCAAGCCCGATACGCGGCTGCACGGTTACCTTCCCCGGCATGGGCGCAAGCGCTTTACCGGGGAGTGGCACGACGGCGGGAATCGGCGCGCCGGCCACGATCTCTCCATCAGGCAGAGCCCGCGCGCCCTTGCCCGGTGTCCCATCCATCAGGCCGAACGGCTGATCGTGGAAACCTGTTCTCGTCTCACTGACCTTGAGCCTCGTGCCTGCTTCGAAGACGTCATGAACGCGCCACATCGCCCACATACCCTGGGCGAAGTGCGGATAGAAATGACAGTGGAAGATCGCATCGCCGACGGTTCTATTGCGATTGCCTGATCCGCCGAAGGCGATTTCATAGGTATAGCCAGACCCCGGCCCAATGGCCTGGGCGTCGATGTAGTTGGAATTGTCATCGTTGGGATTAAACAGCCATTGGTGGTTGTGAAGATGGTAGATGTGCTGTTCCTTGCCGACATGCGCATTGCGGAATTTGACGAAGTCGCCAATGTAACTGTGATGCACATTGGAGGGGTCGTATGGATAGTACGCCTTGGTGGCTCGATCTTCTGGATGTTGAACGCAAAACTTCTGAAACTCCGCCGCAAATTGAGGCTGTAGATATTCCGGCTGGCAGAGCCCCGTTGAGAGGTTGACCGGCCGATCGACGATCATGGCGGCATCACCCACTGTGAAGGCAGATAAGAAGAATTCTTCGTAGGCGCAATCGACGCAGTCATGAGAAGGCCCGGCTTTGAGGCGGTTCGCAATGATCTCCGCGCCGATCCCTCCGGAACCATAGTTGATCATGAAGGCGTCACGGACACCATGCAGGGTATGGTGTAACTCCGGATGTTCAAAGAAATAGGGAAAGGCTTGGGTGGCCGCCGCTTCGTCATGATAGACCGAAACGAATTCGCGGAACGGCTCCAACCGATTCGGCAATGTCGGGTTGCGTTTGCCGGTCGCCTCAAGCGGATAGGTGGAGGGAGGGAAACTGCCATCGGGCCTGGGCCCCATAATGATCGCATTGATGTCGCTGTGCACGAGACGGCCCCGATGGACCATGTTCAGAATCGGCAGCCCCGCCTTGCCCTCTCGGCACCAGATGCCACTGGGACAGTCGTTAGGATAGAAGGCCTCATAGTTGATGATCGGTTGGCCGAAAGCCGTGGTTCCCTTGGTCGCCAAGCGAAGTTCTTCCTCGGTGACCTGCGATCGATAGAACCGCGCGTTCTTTGGTTCCACGGCCACGACACCGAAGAGCCCGACCGCCGAGTTGCCCGCCGTGCCGTCGCCTCCGAACACGGCCCCATCGCTGCTAATGCCGTAGGTCCCCTCGCGGGCGGCAAAGAGGCAATAGGTTCTGCTCTCACCCGGCTTGAGAAGGCTATTGGGATTGGTCCCCACGAACGAACTGTCGTCCGAGATGGAATTGACCAGCTCCAATCCCTGCACATGGAAACCGATCATGCGGCTCTCCACCTGTTCGTCGATGTGGAAGATCCTCTGCTCACCCGGTGTGCCGGGAGGATCGCGCCGGCCCTGTTCCATCGGATGATCGACGCCGGGAAGGAGATCGGTCTCGTCGGAATGAAACGGGTTTCCGATGGAAGAATCCGGTGGAGAACCGGATTCCACCTCCAGCAGATTGGTGACCGTGACGGCCAAATAGTTTCCCGCCGCCACGCGCAGCACGAGCGGTCTGGGTCTCAGATCCGGCCGCAGGGCGATGTGGCGGCTCTTGGATCGGCTCCTCACTTCTTTGAGCAACGACGCATCCAACGGCCGGCCTGATTCGAGATCGATCACATCATGATGCAGGGCGTACATCATCCAATTGATGTTTTGGGCCCCGAACCGGTTGAAGACGATCGGATGGTCGATGGCGACCACGTCAGCCTTGAGCGCGGTGGCGGGACAGGATTGAGCGGGAAGACCGGGTGGGAGCGGCCTCACTGGAAGCTGCCGCGTTTGGACCGGCTTCGCGGTCACGGCACGTTTCTCGCCGACCATCCCAGTTTGTGCTAAGACCGCATTACTACTCACGATCACAGCACTCGCCATCATGACCGAGAGCACGGTTGAACGCCATCCTGCTCCATACTGCCGGCCCACTCTCTTGCTATTCATCTGTTCTCCTTTTCTCACTTTCGTCCACGAAATCTTCCTAGACAGCCACTATCCACGATGTTTTCTTGAGCCCCTTTTCAGAAGATCCTTGGCGCTTATACGCAAAGGGCTTCCCTGTGTCAACAATGAGCAACAGACAGTAACAATGAGCAGGAGTGAGCAATATGAATGCCTGTTTTGGCCAATGATGAGATGGAGATCGATAGGCGGGGAGAAAGCAGGCCGCTTATCGCATTGTTTCAGCCTTCCAAGTCGTTTGGAGTCCAAAAGGATACAACTGTATCTTGCTGGCTTCCTGCCGCAACGTTTCCGCTCTTGCGAGGGTCTCTGATCCGGCGTATTCAAGAGTCTGTGAAACCGGAGCCAACGCTCCAAACGACATACTGAGGCGAACAATCAATGGGCGGCACCGTTTATCTGGACAGAACGGACGCGGAACTTCGGCTGGACGGCGGAGCCTTGGCGGTCTATGTGAACGGCGAGCGGGACGGCATGGTGCCGCTCGCGCCGGTGGACCGGCTCGTGGTGATCGGCCGGCAGACGGTCGAGACGGCCCTGCTCCACCGTCTGGCGGAGCAAGGGATCGCCGTGCTGTTTTTATCCGGACGCAGCCACTCGTTCCGCGGCCGTGTGATCGGCCGACTGCACAACCACGCCCGGCTGCGTATTGCCCAATACCATGCCCATCGGAGTCCGATGGCCCTGGCTTTGGCGAGGGAATGGGTTACAGCCAAGCTCGACGGCCAAGCGTCGTTCCTTATGGAGACTGCGGACATCCGACCAGACCGGCGGGCCGGGTTGCTTCACGCCGCCACCGTCATCAAGGAGACAGGAGCCAAGGCCACCGGCGCTGAGACGCTGGAACGGCTCCGTGGATTGGAAGGGGGTGCGGCGGCGGCGTATTTCGCGGCGTTGCCGTCCCTGTTTCCTCCCAGCTTGGGATTCGAAGGGCGAGAACGGCGGCCGCCGCGCGATCCGGTCAATGCACTCTTGTCATTGACCTATACCCTCGCCCACTGGGAATGGGTTCGCGAGTGCGAGCTGATCGGGTTCGATCCGTTGATCGGCTTCCTCCACGAGATCGATTATGGCCGCGAGTCGCTCGCGTGTGATCTGTTGGAGCCCTTCCGGCCGGTGATCGACCGCTGGGTCTGGACGCTGTTCCGGGAGCGGCAGTTCGACGCGCAAGATTTCGCCTCGGATCAGGACCGGCCCGGCTGTTCGCTCAAGAAAGCGGCGCGAAGTCGCTACTACCACATCTATGAGCAATGGATGGCACAGCATCGGTCTCGCTTGCGGGAGACGGTCGAGGCATTGGCCAGGCGGTTGGTGAACGATGGATCGGACTCTCTTTCTCAATGAACGGCCCGGGCTGCTTGTCCGCCGCGACGGACCGTCACTCTGGATCGAACAGCCGGGCTCGGCCGGTCGCCGGGTGCCGGTGCGGTTGATTCGGCGCGTGCTCATCGCCGGCAACGTCGCGCTCGACACCGAGAGCCTGACGGCCTTCGCCGAGCGGGGAGTGCCGGTTACGTTGGTCGGTCGAAATGGGCAGCCCGTGGCGATGGTGGTGAGTTGCGCCTCCGGTCTCTTTGCCCGCCGAGGTCTTCAGATCGGAGCGACTGAGAACCCCTCCGTCCAAGAACGGATTTCAAGCTGGTTACGGGCCTGGGAACGGGGGCGACGGCTGGCGTTGGCGACCGATCTAGATTCCGTGACCGCCGCTCGCTGGAGACGACATGGGGTACAGACCCTAGAGTATGAACAGTGGGTCCAACGTCTCGGCCGTCTGCGCGGCGCCGCTCTTCGTCAACGCCGCCTCTTTCACGCGGCCGTCGATACCTTGATCCTGGACCGGATCGCCGAAGCAGGCTGGGACCCGCACGTCGGCGTCATCCATCGCGGGGAGTCGTTGGGGTTCGTCAAGGATTGCGCGATGGCGATCCGCGCGGACGCCGACCGGCTTTGGCTTGAGCAGGGGCGTCTTGCCGATCGGACCGGCGTCGCGCTGTCTCTCGACGTGGCCGAACGTTTCGAGCGGCACCGATCCCGTCTGGTTCGACTGCTCAGCCGGCTGCTTGATCAGTACGGAGAGCTGTTGCAGGAGCCATAAGGATTCTCTGATGCAAACGCGCTATCTGGTTTGCTATGACATCGCCGACGAGGGCCGCTTGGCCCGCGTGCACCGCTACCTCAAGGGAGTGGGCGTGCCGATGCAGTATTCGGTCTTTCTCTGTTCATGGACCTGGCCCGAGCGAGCGGATGCGATCGATCGCTTGGCTGAGCTCATCGACTCCAAAGCCGACGACGTCAGAATTTACCCTCTGCCGTCCGATCGACCCATCGCCTCGCTCGGATCAGGCGACCGGACGCCGGACGGTGCCATGGTGATGCTGCCATGATCGATTCCTCTCCCCGTGCCCACGGTCATGCAACAGGACTGCCTCTTTCATTCGGTCGTTTTACGGCCACGTTTCGACTTGATGGTCCGCTCTCCCTTCCTCCCTATGCCGGCTCCCTCTTCCGCGGCTCATTCGGCTGGGCGCTGATGCGGGCGGTCTGTGTCACGCGCGCTCACGACTGTCTCCCCTGTCCCTTGCGCGACCGGTGCGTGTATCCGTGGGTGTTTGAGACGCCGCCTCCTACGGACGGGAAAATCATGCGCAAATATCAGACGGCGCCTCACCCCTTCGTGCTGATCCCGCCGGAGGGAGGACGAACCATCGAGGCCGGGCAGACTGTTGAACTCGGGCTGACTCTGTTCGGGAGGACGGTGGCGTGGCTCCCCCACTTCATCTTTGCGTTGGAGCGGATGGGACGAGCCGGTCTGGGAGGTCGGCGGACGACGGCGTCGCTCGTCGCGGTGGACGGTCGGCTGGACGGTCATCGGCACACCGTGTATGACGCCGATGAGCGAACATTGCGGGGCATCGAGGCCTTCACCGAGCGATGGGCCTTGCCGGGTATTCCTCCTGAGGCCGGTGAGACGGCTCTCTCGCAACGGGTCGCAATCGACATACTCTCTCCTCTACGCATTCGGTACCGAGAGCACCTCGCCGCCAGGCTGGATTTTCATGTGCTCATCCGATCACTGCTGCGACGCCTCGCGCATCTCTCGTATTTCCACTGTGACGGCGATCCGTCGATCGTCTCGTTTCGCGAATGGATTGCTCTGGCGGAACAGGTCCAGACGGTCTCTTCATCCCTCAGGTGGTTGGATTGGACTCGTTATTCCTCCCGTCAACGGACAGAAATGGAATTGGGGGGTGTGACCGGCACCATCGTCTTCGAGGGATCGCTGGCTCCGTTTCTGCCGCTGCTCCGTCTGGGCGAGGTCGCCCACGCCGGCAAAGGCACGAGTTTTGGCCTGGGCCGGTACAGAATGCTCGACATGTAACGGGACCTGTCAGGGGGCGGCCGGTGTTCTCAGTCGACAGCCGTTTAACCGACAGCGCCTCACGCCGAATGTCAGGCCAGCGGGAGCGTGACCGTGAAGATGGAACCTCGCCCCACATGGCTCTGCACGTCGATCCTCCCCTTGTGCGATTCGGCGATCCAGGCACAGATGGCCAGTCCCAAGCCCGTCCCTTTCTTGGTATGGGTTCTGGCATTGTCGGTCCGGTAGAAGCGAT
Organism: Nitrospira sp.; assembly: GCA_020216985.1. Classification (GTDB taxonomy): domain Bacteria; phylum Nitrospirota; class Nitrospiria; order Nitrospirales; family Nitrospiraceae; genus Nitrospira_D. The sequence goes on along the minus strand of JAIWOH010000136.1, from coordinate 2,433 downwards.
TGAAGATTTTCGGGAGGTCTTCGGTGGGAATCCCGATGCCCTGATCGGACACCGACAGAATCGCGTGCCGGCCGTCCGTCATCAAACTGATCTCGACCTTCCCGTTCGGATGCGAGTATTTCACGGCGTTTTCGACCAAATTGAGCAACAGTTCGCGCAACCGCAATTCATCGCCCTGCACGACGGCCGGCATGACCGTTCCCAACACGACTTCGATCTGCCGGTCCTGCCCGAGCAGCGTGGCCTGGCGGTGGATGTCTTCGACCAGTGATTTGAGAGCGACCGGCTTGCATTCCATTTTGACTTCGCCCATGTCCGCGCGGGAAAGAAACAGCAATTCGTCCACGATGTCGGTCATGCGGTCGATCTCTTCGAGGTTGCTCTCGAGCACCAACCGATAGTCCTCGACGGAACGGGGCCTCCGCAGCACCAGTTCCGTTTCGCCCTTCATCACCGTCAGCGGGGTGCGCAGCTCGTGCGACGCATCGCTGGTGAACTGACGGATCTGCCGAAACGAAGCGTCCAGTCGTCCGATCATGTCGTTGAAGATCTCAGCGAGGCGCCCGATTTCGTCCTTGGCGGGCGGTATCGTCAGGCGTTGGCTTAGATCGCCCTCCGCAATCCGCTGCGCGGCCAGCGTGATGTCGTCCACCGGGAGCAGAGCCCGGCCGGCCAGGAACCAGCCGGCTCCCAACGACACGGCCAAGGCGACCGGCACGGCCACTATCAGCACGATGAGAAAATGCTCGAGCGTGTTCTCGATCGATTCCATCGACGTGCCGACCTGCACGATGTACAGCAGCCGACCTCGGTAGTTGATCGGCACCGAGATGAGACGCAATTGCGGCTCATTGGGATACCGCGCCGTTTCAAACAATTTTTTGCCGTTAAATGTGGCCTCGAGCGCCTTGCGGCTCAACGGCAGATCATGCTGCTTGATATTGGGAGAACGAATCGTGATCGTGCCGGAGGGGCTGAAGATTTGAAAGAACTTGTCGATCCGGGCCAACTCGGGGAACTGGGACAGCAGCTCTTCCTCGTCGAGCAACGGAAGAAACCCGCGTTCTTCCAGCGAACGGACGGCCGCCATCGCCGTCTCCTCCAGCGATTGATCGACGGCGTCGCGGAGATTGCGGGCCATGACGGCGTACAGCACGACGGAGAAGATGAGCAGGACCAAGGCGAGGGCGCTGCCGTACCACAGGGTGAGGCGCAGCCGCAGCGGCATCAGTTCGCTCCCGAACGGAGGCGTGTGGCAATCGTTCCAGAGGCCGCCATCATTGTTCCCGCACTGAGATGTTCGTCAGTCGGCCTTCAGCATATAGCCGCTGCCCCGGACGGTGTGGATCAATTTTTTGGCGCGGCCCCGATCGATCTTGTTGCGCAGATAGTTCACGTAGACGTCGATGACGTTGGTGAACGTATCGAAGTCCTGATTCCAGACATGTTCGGAGATCATGGGTCTGGTCAACACCCGCCCGGCATGGCGCATGAGGTATTCGAGCAGCGCGTATTCCTTCAATGTCAGCTCGATTCGCTGTCCTCCACGGGTGACCTCGCGGGTAGCCGGATTCAAGACCAAGTCATCGACCTGGAGGATACCCTGGCTCTCGGTCGCCCCGCGGCGGAGCAACGCGCGAACTCGCGCCAGCAGTTCATCGATGGCGAAGGGCTTGGTCAGGTAGTCGTCTGCGCCGGCGTCGAGCCCCTTGACCCGCTGATCGACCTGGGATTGGGCCGAGAGAATCAAGACCGGCGTATGGATGCGTTGGCGTCGAATGGTCTTGAGAATGTCCATGCCGGATATCGACGGCAGCATCAAATCCACGACCAGCAGGTCGTAGTCGGTCGCCAGCGCCATCTCAAGTCCCTTGGCTCCGTCCTCGCACAGATCGACGGCGTAACTTTCTTCTTCGAGCGCCCGTTTGATAAAACACCCGACCTTGGTTTCATCTTCGATGACGAGGACTCGCATGGACATCCCGAGGCAGAGCGTGATTATACCAAACCGCCGCGCGCGAATCTTGTTTGCGGCGGACGGGCCGCCCGCGCTTGAGCGCGTTCCGGATCGGACGCCTCGCGGGCGCGCGGGGAAAGACGCGTCAGGTTGAGTCGCCGGGAACATCCCGTTCGAGCGAAACGATCGTCGGCTTGTCGCCGCGCATGGTCACCAGGAGCGTGTGCTCGCCCTCGACCGTGAATTCCCGCTCGGCCTGCCGGAGCGTTTCCGCGGTCTTGAAAGAGATCTTCGCGCTCCGCTCGTCCGGCGCCAACGACACTTTCGTGTTCACGCGGGCGAAGTCGTCCGCACTGAGAAAGGCGAACTCCGCAGCCAGCGTTTTACGATAATCCTCGCGCGAGAGCAATGCAGTCTGGTGATGAGCTCCTTGCTTCATGTGAATCAAGATGACCGCGTCGGGGGCGATGTGCCGC
>JAIWOH010000135.1 GCA_020216985.1 Nitrospira sp. | reverse complement strand
ATCAGGTCGACCGGCTCGACGGCGCTCCATTGATCCGGCCGGTCGAGTCCCTCGCCGCGCAAGACTTCTTTCGCATGGCGGGCCAGGTCCGAGTACACCGACGCCAGATAGGGGTTGGCCTTGGCGTGCCTCGCCAGTGTCGGAGCCAGCGGGTCGGCACAGAGGGCCTTCTCGCCGCAGAGTTCGTTCCAGAGCGTGACCGGCGGGCGCCGGCAGGCCTCCTGCAATTTTTCGCCGATGGCTCGCAATTCCGTCAATGGGGACGACAGCAAGCGCGTCATTTGCTTCTCCAACGTTCGAATGCTCACGACCTGTCCCACGTTGGTCGTGGCCGCAAGCGGAAGGAAATATCTCGTCACGTCGAAGGCGCGCGCCGCGATCCTGCGCTGGTAATCGGCCTGGTTCATCGCCTGGGGCCGAGGTTCCCGCTCGGAGAGAAAGGCGACCAACGGGTCGTGCAACAGTCGATACGCCTCGGAGAGACTCCGGAGGATTCCTTCATAGACGGCCTCCATCTCGCGGCCTCGGATGTGATGGGGCACGAACCACCGGCCGACGGCGAAATTTTGGTACCGACTGGATTTGGCCTGGCCGTCCCAGAGCGGCTCATCCTCTAATCGAATCGCCGCCAGTTCCGAGATGTCTTCGAAGCAGATGACGACATGGCCGAGGTCGGCGATGGAAGCATGGCCGTAGTCGAAGTAGAACTGCTCCCAAAACTTCTCCGACGAGTGGCCGTGAACCCACCGGATGCTGTCTTCAATGGAGTCCGGCGAGCGGCTGTACCGCGCCAACGCGTACGCGCACTTTTCGGGGGGCATCGGCCCGATCGCGATCACCCGGCCGGTCGATCGTTCGTGTTCCATCATGAAACGTCGAGACTCCTCGATAGAGCAGTGGCGCACTATACCCCCCCTGATCACTCGGTGCAAGAATGGTTTCGTCGGGGATAACGCCTCTCTCCGTTGACTTGTTTCGGAGGGCGTCGTTATAGTCCGCCGCGTACGGCGACGAGTCACCTATGGAAGAAGGACTTCGAAGGACCTCATGAATACGATCAAAGGAATCAAAGGAGTCAAAGACGTCCTGCCGGAAGAGACGCCCCGATGGAGGTTGATCGAGGAGACCGCGAGGCGTTGGGCCGATCTCTACGGCTTCCATGAAATCCGAGTGCCCATATTCGAGGTGACCGAGTTGTTTGCCAGAAGTATCGGAACCTCGACAGACATCGTGGAAAAGGAGATGTACACCTTCCAGGATCGGGATGGAACGTCGCTCACGCTCCGCCCTGAGGGAACCGCAGGCACGGTTCGCGCCTACATTGAGCACAATCGCGCAGCCGATCCCACTCCTCAAAAATTTTTCTATTCCGGGCCGATGTTCCGCCACGAGCGTCCGCAGGCGGGACGACTCCGCCAATTTCATCAATTCGGCGTCGAATCGTTCGGTATGGCCGATCCGCGCGCCGACGTGGAAGTAATCGCTTTGCTCTGGCGCATCCTGTGGGATCTCAAGCTGCCGGCCCTGACTCTTGAGATCAATAACCTGGGTTCCGCCGAGGACCGTGCGGCATATCGGCCCCGCTTGGTCGAGTTTCTCCGCACTGTCGCCGACGTTCTCTGCGTCAACTGTCGCCGACGTCTCGATACGAACCCGCTGCGTGTGTTGGACTGCAAGGTTCCAAGCTGTCAGGCCGCGACAGAGCCGGCTCCTCGCCTGGCCGACAGTCTATCGGATGAGGTCCGTGCCTACTTTGCCGGCGTGCTGAACGGTCTCGATTCCATCGGTATTGCCTATCGCTTGAATCACCGCCTCGTCCGAGGACTGGACTATTATTGTCTGACGACCTTCGAAGTCACGTCCACCGCTCTCGGTGCTCAGAACGCCGTCGGAGCCGGAGGACGCTATGACGGTCTCGTCGAGGCCTTGGGAGGCCCCCCTACGCCGGCCGTCGGTTTTGCAATGGGACTGGAGAGAATTGCGCTGATGTTGCCGCAGACTGCGGATCTTCCGTCTCCTCGGCCGGCAACCGTTTACGTCGCCGGGTTCGGTGTCTTCGGAGTACCTGCTGGTTTCTTGGCCCTTGAAGAGCTCCGCCTTGCGGGAATACCGGCCGTTGCCGATTTCCGAGCCACATCTCTCAAATCTCATCTCCGTCAGGCCGATCGACTTGCCGCCGGGTTCACCTTGATCATCGGCGATGATGAAGTCGATAAGGGACAGGGAATCCTCCGGGATATGAATACGAAAGATCAGTACACGGTCTCTCTGGCTTCCCTTCGTGGTGATGTCTCCTCCCGCATCCGAAGCGCCTAGTCGTTTTTGCCCGTTGACTTTTGACTAAAAACCCCGTAGTTTCCTACGCATTCTGAACATAAAACATTATTATTACAAAGGTTTTTTTGTGGATTTTTCTATGAGACGAAAATTGGGAATTCTACTCGCGCTTCCTCCGTCTGACAAAAGCGCCACCGTCGTTCATGGCTTGGCTCAAGCTGCATGTAAGGCCGGTCATGAGGTGTACCTCTACTTGATCGACGAGGGGGTCAAAAACCTGAATTCTTCGTCCTATCGGAACCTGGCTGCATCGGGAGTGCGTATGTTCGCCTGTGCGTATGGGTGCCAGCAACATCGTGTCTCGACGGCCGATCTTGATCCATCGATTTCTCTTTCAGGACTTGTCGTTCTTTCCGGCCTCATTGACGCATGTGAGCCGTTTCTATCGTTCACATAAGGCGCAAGAAACTTATGGCTAAAACCGTCGTCGTTGTCATTCAGGAGGATCCTACGAAAACTCACCGTCCGGTTGAAGCACTGCGTATCGCCCTCGGCTTGGTTGCGGGATCTCATTCAACGACGGTGGTCCTTCTCGGCGAAGCGATCAGGCTTTTATCCGGTGACATGGAGGACATCGTCGACGCGGATATCTTGGAGAAGTATCTCCCGTCGATTCATCACCTGAATGTTCCCTTCGTCCTCCCTCATAACGCAGACCGATCCTTAGTTGATGAGAAATTTTGTGTCCGATACGAGTCGGAGGATGAAATTCGTTCTTTTGTTCATTCAGCCGACCGCGCTCTCATTTTTTAGCGTTTGTAAAGTCTCTCTGTTATGGTATCGACTTTGTTTATATTTCGTCAGGCACCTGAGCTGGTTTCAACGGCTCTTTACTCTCTCGGTGATCGTGAGAACTCCGCTTCCGTTCTCCTCTCGGAGGAAGGCTTACCTACTCTGGGGGGAGGGGACATGAGCTGTGAGAACTTTTTGGGGCTGATCATGGATGCGGATAAGGTTATTGTTCTTTAGCTTTCGCCTTGAAGAGAGAATATCAGCCGTCGGAGCCGGAGTGGGAATAGAGGGGATGGATAGCGGGGATAGGGGAAAACAGATTGTTTCTATGGAGAAGGTGTAATCGATTTGTTGGGGAGAATGCTGTGGAGTTCCTCTGGGAGATGTAGGGATAGGGTGATGAAATGAAGTGGGGAAGTATCGAGCGATCGGACTGAATGTTCGGTGCGAATTCATCAGGTGTGTGAAAGAGAGAAATGTTCGAGAATGATACAAGGAAAAATAACAGGTTATTCACACCTGTGAATAACCTTGTGGATAGAGAGTGAATAGAAGTATGAGTGTTCAGACGCTTTGGCAGGAGGCGCTTCGGTATATTCAGGAGAAAGTCCCGCCCCAAGTCTACGACACGTGGTTTACTCGTGCGCATCTTGATCGGATCGAGGACACCATCGCTTATATCGCGGTTCCCAATAAATTTTTCGGAGACTGGCTTGATAAACACTACGAGCGGCTCCTTGTCGAGGCGATCACGGTATCAGGAGGAGGAGAAGGAGAGAAGGTCCGGTCCGTAAGTTTCAAGGTTGTTCCAAATGAAGCCTTGCAGACGACGGAAGGAGAGGTATTGACCACACCTCCTCGATTCGCAAACCAGACGAAAGCCCGACGCGGAGTCCAACTCAATCCGAAATATACTTTTGGAAGCTTCGTCGTCGGTTCAGGAAATCAGTTCGCCCATGCGGCCTGCATGGCCGTGGCGGAGCAGCCGGGGAAAACATACAATCCACTGTTCATCTACGGGGGTGTCGGCCTCGGAAAAACTCACCTACTTAATGCCATCGGCAACCACGTCGCCGAGAAGACGGATCTGCGGATCGTCTACCTGACGACGGAACAATTTACAAATGAGGTCATCAACTCCATCCGGTACGACAAGATGACGGATCTGCGGAAGCGCTACCGGCACATCGATATGCTCATGATCGACGACATCCAGTTCCTCGTCGGGAAAGAACGTACGCAAGAGGAGTTTTTTCACACTTTCAATTCTCTCTACGAAGGACACAAACAAATCGTTCTTTCGAGCGATCGTTTCCCTAAAGACATGCCCGATATAGAAGAAAGACTCCGTTCCAGGTTCGAGTGGGGATTGATCGCCGACCTGCAGCCGCCCGATGTGGAGACACGGATCGCGATCCTGAGAAAAAAATCGGAGGATGAGGGCATCACACTCCCCGAGGATGTCATCCAGTTTCTTTCCAACACCATGAAAAGCAACATCCGGGAGCTGGAGGGGAGTCTTGTCCGGCTCGGGGCCTACTCGTCGTTGACGGGGCAGGCCATCACGCTCGAGATGGCTAAAACCGTGCTCCGCGATCTGATAGGGGACAAGAAGAAAGTCGTGGCGATGGACGACATTCAGGAAGCCGTGTGCGCACAGTTCCGCATCAAGATCACGGAGTTGAAATCTCGGCGGCGCAGCAAGACGTTGGTGCATCCAAGACAAATTGCGATGTACCTGTGTCGCGAGCTGACGGATGCGTCCTATCCGGAGATAGGGCGCCACTTCGGCGGCAAGGACCACACGACGATTATGCACGCATGCAGGCAGGTGGCGAAGGCAAAGGAAACGGACGAAACGTTGCGCAACGCGATCGAGGCGCTGAAAGAGCAAATTTTGCGAGGATAAATGGAGAATCTTGTGGAGACGACGCTATGCCTATGAAAGTTCGGATTGCGCGGGAAGAATTGTTGACGGGGCTGCAACGGGTGCAGGGCGTGGTGGAAAAGCGCAATACCATGCCGATTCTGTCGAACGTGCTGCTGGAAGCCAAACAAGACGGAGCCGAGATCGTGGCGACGGACCTCGAAATCGCCGTGAGAGGTCTCTACAAAGCAACAGTCTTCGAGGCGGGCGGCATCACCATTTCGGCCCGCAAGCTGTTTGAAATCATCAAAGAACTGCCGCCCGGCGACATCGAACTGACGGTCGGCGACAACAACTGGACGACGATCCACGCCGGCAAAAGCCAGTTCAAGATCGTCGGGTTGCCGAGCACGGACTATCCCGCCTTGCCGACCATTGAGCGGGAGGGGCTGACGCCCCTGTCGGGAGAAGGATTCAGGGAGTTGATCCGCAAGACGTTGTTTGCGGCCGGGGACAATGACGCGCGATACATCTTAAACGGCCTGTTGGTCACGCTCGTGGTCACCGACAAGAAGACGACGCTTCGACTGGTCGGCACGGACGGTCACCGCCTGGCCGTGGCCGAACAAGAAGTCGGGAAGACCGTCGCGAAAGGAACTCCGCAGGAAATCAAGGCGATCATTCCCAAGAAAGCGGCGCATGAGATGCGGCGGCTGCTTGAAGAAGGAGACGACAGCGAGCCGTTGATCGGCTTCGCCAAGAATTTGATGATCTTCCGAAAGAGCGGGTTGCTCCTCACGTCCCGGCTGATGGAAGGCAGCTATCCCAATTACCAACAGGTGATCCCCAAGGACGGCGGCAGGCGAATCAGCGTGAACCGGCGCGAGCTGGAAAGCGCCTTGCGCCGCGTGTCGGTGTTGTCGAAAGAAAAAGCCAACGCCGTCAAGGTCTCGTTTGCGCCGGGAGCGATGACGTTGTTTTCCAGCAGCCCGGATTACGGAGAAGCCGTGGAGGAACTGCCGGCCCGGTATGAAGGCGAGACGCTCAGCTCGGGATTCAATGCCCGGTACCTGTTGGACGTCTTCAGCGTCATGGACGGCGAAACCGTCTCTCTGCAAATGGAGACGCCGCTCAGCCCCTGTTTGATCCAAGAGCCTGAGAGCCCCGGATTCAAGTGCGTCGTCATGCCGATCAAAATTTGAAAGACGAGCGACGCGGGGGAACGGCGTCGGCGAAAAAACGGGATGCGTATGACAACGGGCGACCCTACGAGCAAACCCAAGAGCGAGAGCTACAGCGCGGATCAGATCAAGGTTCTTGAGGGTCTTGACGCGGTTCGCAAGCGACCCGCGATGTACATCGGCAGCACCGGCGTCGACGGTCTGCACCATCTGGTTTACGAAGTCGTCGACAACAGCGTCGACGAACACATGGCGGGCTTCGGCGAAACCATCGACGTCACCATTCACATCGACGGCAGCGTCACGGTCGTGGACAACGGGCGCGGGATCCCGACCGGCATGCATCCGACCCAGAAAAAATCGGCGGCCGAAGTGGCGCTGACCGTGCTGCACGCGGGCGGCAAATTCGAGCAGGGCGCCTACACCGTATCGGGCGGTCTGCACGGCGTTGGCATTTCGGTCGTCAACGCGCTTTCCGAGTGGCTGGAGCTGGAAATCTGGCAGGACGGCCAGGTCTTCGAGCAGCGCTATGAACGGGGCAAGCCGAATGCGCCGCTCGCCGTGACCGGGAAGACGAAACGTCGCGGCACCAAAGTGCGCTTCAAGCCGGACGGCCAGATTTTCGAGACGCTCGACTTCAGCTTCGACGTGCTGGCGCAGCGGCTTCGCGAGCTCGCCTTTCTGAACAGGGGCCTCGCCATCACGCTTAAAGACGAACGCAAAGAGCCGGCCAAGGAGCAGGTGTTTCTCTACAGGGGCGGCATCGTTTCCTTCGTCGAGCATCTGAACGAAGCCAAGACTCCGCTGCACAAACCCATTTATGTCAAGGTGGAAAAGCCGGAGATGATCCTCGAAGTGGCCCTCCAATACAACGACGGCTACGCCGAGAATCTTTTTTCCTTTGCGAACAACATCAACACGAAGGAAGGCGGCACGCACCTGGTCGGATTCAAAGCCGCTTTGACCAGGACGATCAACACCTACGCCAACGCGAACGACTTGCTCAAGAAGGAGACGGAATCCTTGACCGGAGACGACGTCCGTGAAGGGCTCACGGCGGTCGTGAGCGTCAAGGTCCGCAACCCGCAGTTCGAGGGGCAGACCAAGGCCAAGCTCGGCAACAGCGAGGTCAAGGGCGTGGTCGAGGCGGCGGTCAACGAGGCGCTCGGCAACTACTTCGAAGAGAATCCCGCGGTCGCCCGCAAGATCATCGGCAAGGCGATTGAAGCGGCCCGTGCCCGCGAAGCGGCCCGCAAGGCGAAAGAGTTGATCCGCCGCAAAAGCGCGCTGGACGGCGGCTCCCTGCCTGGCAAACTGGCCGACTGTTCGGAGAAAGACCCGGCCTTGAGCGAGCTCTATATCGTCGAGGGCGATTCGGCAGGCGGCTCGGCCAAGCAGGGGCGCGATCGGAAATTCCAGGCCATCCTGCCCCTCAAGGGCAAGATTCTTAACGTCGAGAAGGCCCGGTTCGACAAGATGCTCACGAGCGACGAAATCCGCACGCTCATCATGGCGCTTGGAACGGGCATCGGCCGCAAGCGCGAAGAAGGCGACAAGGGGGACAAGGACACGTTCGACATCGCGAAGGCGCGCTACCACAAAATCATCCTCATGACCGACGCCGACGTGGACGGGAGCCACATCCGCACCCTGCTGCTCACGTTCTTCTTCCGGCAGATGCCCGAGCTGATCGAGCGCGGATACGTCTATATCGCGCAGCCGCCGCTCTTCAAAGTCAAAAAGGGCAAGACCGAACGCTATCTCAAAGACGAAGCGGCGCTCAACGAGTATTTGGCCGATCTCGCGGTCGAAGACGTGGAGCTGTATCTTGAGGGTGCGCAAGGCTACGTGACGGGTCGGCGGCTGTTGCCCATTCTCAAGAAAATGATCGCGTTCGAGTCGTTGCTCGCGCGCCTCAACAAGAGGCCGCACGAAGCCGCCATGCTGCGTGCCTTCGTAGACGAGCCGGGATTGGACCGCGACCTGCTGAAAAATCGCGCGGCGCTCACCGCCGTGGTGGACCAGACCAAACGGACGCTGGCCGGGGTCTATCCCAAACTGACGCCGACCTTCGACGTCTTGGAGGATGAAGAACATCAATCCAACAAGGTCGTCTGCCGCGTACAGGCCGGCGGGATGTTGCACGGCATCGAGATCACGCATGAGCTGGTGGGCTCGGCGGACTTCCGCGAGCTCCAGAAACTCGCCCCGTCTGCCATCGGCCTCGGGCGCGCGCCCTATCGGCTCAAGGCCGATGGACAGGAACGGCACTATTACGCGACGGACGAGCTGGTGAGGGCCATCCTCGACATGGGCAAGCAGGGTTTGAGTATTCAGCGGTACAAGGGCCTCGGCGAGATGAATCCGAGTCAATTGTGGGAAACCACGATGAATCCGGAAGCCCGCACGTTGCTGAGGGTGACGCTCGAGGACTTGACCGGCGTGGACGAAATCTTCACGATTCTCATGGGTGACGAAGTAGAGCCGCGACGGAATTTCATTCAGACGCACGCGCTCGAAGTCAGAAATCTGGACGTATAGAAGACATCATATGACGAGTGACGGTTGACGAGGAGTTTGGAATGCCGCCCGACGAACGGTTAGGCCACATTGCCATCGAAGATGAGATGAAGTCGTCCTACTTGGATTACGCCATGAGCGTGATCGTGGGGCGGGCGCTGCCGGACGTACGCGACGGGTTGAAGCCCGTCCACCGGCGCATCCTCTTCGGCATGCATGAGATGGGTCTCACGTCCGCGCGGGCCTACCGTAAATCCGCGAAGATCGTGGGCGAGATTATGGGGAACTACCATCCCCATGGCGATTCCGCGATTTACGACACCCTCGTGCGGATGGCGCAGGACTTCAATATGCGCTATCCGCTCATCGACGGCCAGGGCAACTACGGCTCGATGGACGGCGACTCGCCGGCGGCCATGCGCTACACCGAAGCGCGCATGACGAAGCTGGCCGAGGAACTGTTGGCGGACATCGACAAGGAGACCGTCGACTTCGGGCCGAACTACGATGAATCGCGCCAAGAGCCGCTCGTGCTCCCCACCCGCGTGCCCAATCTCTTGATCAACGGTGCGGGCGGCATCGCCGTGGGGTATGCGACCAACATTCCGACGCACAACATCGCCGAAGTGATCGACGGGTTGCTGGTGCTGCTGGAGAATCCGGAGGCCACCGTCGAGCAGCTCATGAAGAAGATTCCGGGTCCCGATTTTCCGACCGCCGGCTTCATTTACGGCGTGAGCGGGATCAAAGAGGCCTACGAAACGGGACGGGGGCTGCTCAAGCTGCGGGCCAAGGTCGCGGTGGAAATCGACGAGCGGACCGAGCGCGAGCGGCTCATCGTCACGGAGATTCCGTTCCAGCAGAACAAAGCCAAGCTGATCGAAAAGATCGCTGAACTGATTCAAGAAGATCGCTTGAAGGGCATTGCCGATCTCCGCGACGAATCCTCCGATCGCGAAGGGGTGCGGATCGTCATCGAGTTGAAACGCAATGAGATCCCGCAGGTGGTCTTGAACAATCTGTACAAAAATACGCAGCTCGAAACCACCTTCGGCGTCAATATGTTGGCGCTGGTCAACAACCGCCCAGAAGTTCTGAATCTCAAGCAGATTCTGCACCACTTTATCGAACATCGGCGTGAGGTGGTGGTGCGGCGCACCGCCTACGAGCTCCGCAAGGCGGAGGAGCGCGCGCATATTCTCGAAGGGCTCAAGATCGCTCTCGACAACCTGGACGCCGTGATCGCGTTGATCCGACGCTCGCAATCGCCCGATGAAGCCCGCGCGGGCTTGATGCGGCAGTTCTCGCTCAGCGAACTCCAGGCCAACGCGATTCTCGACATGCGTCTGCAACGGCTCACGCA
>JAIWOH010000134.1 GCA_020216985.1 Nitrospira sp. | reverse complement strand
GCTCGAGCGCAGCAAGCTGATCGAGGAATATCAGGAGGTGCTGAAGCGGATCGAATATCTGAAGTCCGTGCTGGCCAGCGGAGCGCTCGTGCGAACGATCATCAAGGACGAGCTGACGGAGATCCGCGAGACGTACAAGGACGAGCGGCGCACCCAGATCGTGAAGGAAGAGGCGGAGATCAGCTTGGAGGATTTGATCGCCGAGGAAGAGGTGATCGTCACGATCTCGCATGCGGGCTACATCAAGCGCAACGCGGTGTCGCTCTATCGCGCGCAGCGGCGGGGCGGCAAGGGCAAGATCGGCATGGGCATCAAGGACGAGGATTTCGTCGAAACGCTGTTTACCGCTTCGACGCACGACACGTTGCTCTTCTTCACAGATGCGGGCAAGGTCTATTGGCTCAAAGTTCATGAGATTCCCGAGGCGGGACGCGCCGCGAAGGGGAAGGCCCTGGTGAACCTGCTCCCTCTGTCCGGCGGCGAAAAGGTGACGGCGACGCTCCCCGTCAAGGAATTCCGCGATGATCGCTACGTGGTCATGGCGACCAAGAAGGGACTGGTCAAGAAGACGGAGCTGTCGGCCTACGGCAACCCCCGACAGGGCGGCATCATCGCGCTGGGGTTGGAAGAAGGCGATAAACTCATCGGCGTCCATTTGACCGACGGGCAACGGGAAATCCTGCTCGGCACGCGACAGGGCATCACGATCCGCTTCAAGGAGGACGAGGTGCGTCCCATGGGCCGGACCGCCTACGGCGTGAAAGGAATCACGCTCGAGGAAGGCAACGAAGTGATCGGCATGGAAACGATCACGCCGGATTCCACGACCGCGATCCTGACCGTCACCGAGGGCGGATACGGCAAACGCACGCCGGTGGGCGAGTATCGCGTGCAGGGCCGCGGCGGCAAGGGCATCATCAGCGTGAAGACGACCGAGAAGAACGGGCCCGCGGTCGGGTTCCTCCAGGTCCGCGACGGCGATGAAATCATGCTGATGGCCGCGCAAGGGAAGATCCTGCGCTGCAAAGTGGACGATATCCGCGAGGTGGGACGCAACACACAGGGCGTCCGCATCCTTGACCTTGATGGAGAGGGCGATCGCGTCGTGGCCGTCGCGCGGCTGGCCGAAGCGGGCGACCGGGATGAACCGGCGTCGGAGGACGGCGCCCCCGGAACCTAGCGGCGTCTGGGTGCCCGGCGGCCGCTCGACCGTCGCCGCGGTCTTCTTTCTTCGGCGAGAGTCTTCACCATGTCCGCTTCCAATCCTCCGACGAAAAAACCGCTGGATATCGTCGTCAAAATGGGGCTCGGCGTCTTCGTGGGTTCGTTTGCCCTCATTTGGGGGGGCATGTATCTGAGCCGCCCCGACCGATCCATTCCCCCCTACACCATCGGGGCTCAAAGCGGGCATCTCGTGGCGGCCCATGTGCCGCGGGATACCACGGATCAGCAGGTTGAAAAACTGCTGCGCCGGTTTCGCAAGGTGGGTCATAACAGCCGCGATTTCGGCCCCATGAAGATCTATCCGACCACGCCGGGAGACACCGAAGGTCGGTACCGAAGCATGTTCATTTTCGTGTTCAGTGACGAGGGATGGGCCGATCCGGAGAAATTGGAGAAGTATAAAGCGGGGGACCCCTCGGTTGTCGAAGGGTTTGAACGGTCGGTTCGAGGATACTATCGGTTGGAGGGCGAGGAGGAAGAAGGGGGGATTGGTCCCGTCTCCAAGAGTGGAACGGTCTTCGGGAACACGACCGTTCTCTTTAAGGGACGTGTCACGGATCCTTTGCCGGTCGAGACCGAGTCTGCCGAAACGGGTATCTCGCTATCGCCTCTGTGAACCGTCTGCGGAGCTCGGGATCGCGAATGCCGATCGCAAGAGGGGCGGTCTCGACCTCGTCCCGGGCCGGCGGCCGACCGGAGACGATGGGATCATTCTCGGAAGGAACCGCCGGCGCGGGGATCTCCCCCACGCGGAAAACGATGTCTTTGATCGGTTCCATACCCACGGCGCGACCGACTTGATCTAAAAGAGAGGGTTTCAAGAACGTGAGCTGTTGAAGCCAGACGGAGTTTCGAACGACCAGGTACAGTTTTTTGAAACGAATGTGGGCCGGCCAGGTTTGCGAGGCGAGGGGCTCTCCGACGATATCACGCCACTGGCGCTGCAAGCGGAACTCCAGGAGCTTGGTCTCAAGGCCCAGCCGTTTGGAGAGACCGGATAGAATGGCGCCGCATGAGTCGAGCGAGCCCGTACGATGCATGGTCCCATCTTAGCAAACGCGAATGGAAATGTCCGGAGATCGAAGAAAAGACGGCGATAACGGAAGCGGCGAGTTTCTTCGGCTTCCCCTTCTTGATCTGTTCCCGGTGAAGTCATGACGCGCGCCGGATCGGAAGACCGCGAAAAGGTCATCACGACCAATCGCAAGGCCTATCACGACTATTTCATCGAAGAGAAGTTCGAGGCCGGCATCGTATTGACGGGCACGGAGGTCAAATCGCTCCGTGACGGGCGGGCGAATCTTCAAGACAGTTATGCCGCCGTCAAGGACGGCGAGGTCTATCTCTATCACTGCCACATCAGCCCTTATCGTCACGGCAATATCATGAATCATGATCCCACCAGGACTCGGAAACTGCTGCTCCATCACAAGGAGATCGATAAGCTCATCGGGAAAACCCAGCAGAAAGGGCTGACGCTCGTGCCGCTCCGGCTGTATTTTTCCCCGCGGGGGAAGGTGAAGGTTGAACTTGGATTGGCCAAGGGCAAAAAACAATACGACCGGCGGGAATCAATCAAGGCGCGGGACGCGGGACGGGAAATCGAGCGAACAGTTAAGGAGAGAAGGTAGACCCGGTTTCGGAGAAGGTCGGATGCCATCCACCCGCGACGCATGCTCCGTTCTTTGAACAAGAAGGGATTCTTCCGTCCGGTCCGCGTCCCGTTCGAGCCGGGTCGATGTTGCCGGTTCAACGGGGCGTTTTTCAGGCACCCCACCGCTTCCTGAAGCGGCAACCTGTCCGAGGCCCGTGAGACGGAGGATCGCTTTCCGACTCCTCCCCAGGGCTTACTTGTTATGCACGTGCGAGACCGTATAAACCAACGCCGTGTACATGACCACCAACACCGCGCTTCCCGCCAATACTCCGACAATCAATGCAACCATGGTGTGTACCTCCATTCTTGAATGCCTAGTGTCACACTACTCCCGCTCTATGAAGAGTCCATGAGGAGATCATGAAGAATCCTTCATGATGACGGGAACGTCGTTGACGACGGAATCGCGTTTTCAACCCGAGAAGGGCGGCGGGACGACTTTCGGTCGAGGTCAGGAGCGAGGCGCTACGCAAGCATTGTCTATTGGAGATATGCGGGGATGCGCAATGTAAAGACAGAGCCCTGGCCCACGCGGCTGGTTACGGAGATGGTTCCACCGTGGGCTTCCACGATCTCTTTGACGATGGGGAGACCCAAGCCCGTTCCGGCTGCGTCTTCGGCTTTTGCCCATTCGGTCCGATAGAACCGCTCGAACAGGTGTGGAATGTGCTCCGGCTCGATACCATGGCCCGTGTCCTCGACCTCGATCAAAACCTCGCGCCCCTCTGCTCGCGCGCGGACGGTCACGGTTCCGCCCGCGGGGGTATAGCGCAGGGCGTTGTCGAGCAGATTGATCATCGCTTGTTTGAGCCACTGCGGGTCGCCGAGAATGGAAGGAACCGCCCGAGCATCCAACGAGAGAGTGATCCGTCGGTCGATCGCCAACAATGTCAGTTCCTGCACGATCTCGCGAAGGAAAGGTTCTACCTCAAGAGGAGCCAGTTGAACGGGCGGTCTGCTGCTCGTGAATTTGGCGAGCGTCAATAACGGCCTGGTCAAGGCGATGAGCCGATCCACCTGTTCGAGATTGCTGAGGAGCACGTCGCGGTATTCGTCGGCGGTTCTGGCCTTGAGGAGCGCCACCTCCAAGTTGCCGCGCAGGATGGTCAAGGGCGTTTTCATTTCATGGGCCGCGATCTCGCAAAAATTTCGCTGGGTCTCGCTGTTCCGTTGGAATTGATCCAACACAGAGTTGACGGCCTGAGTGAGCCGTCTGAACTCGATATAAGGAGAATCCAAAGCTAACCGCTTCCCCAAGTCGGCCTCGGACATGGTTTCGGCGCCCGCGCACAAGGCCTCAATCGGGGTCAGCACCTTCTTGGCCAACCACAGGCTGCCCAGCCAGGTGACGAGCAGCGTGGCACCTGAGCTTACAATCAGCAGGATCAAGAGTTCACTGAGCGCCGTCTGATAATGAAGCAGCGACGTTTCCGCTTGCAGTACGTACCGCACGACTCCTTGGCGGGTGACGGAGGCGAACAGCCGTCGGGCCGGCGTGCCGTCCGGCATCGCTACCGTTTCATAGACCGTGCGTTCGAGCAGCACGCGGTCGAGCATGCGGGGAGAGATCAGCGGAAAAGCCGCAGCATTGGGACTTTTCCATAATAACCGGCCGTCCGGTGAGAAGACGCGGAGCGAATGGACGACGCCGTGCAGATCGCGTTGTTCCTTGATGCCGGGATTGGCATCGGATGGGAATCCCGCGTCTTGTCCGCGGTTGTCGAGGATGTCGGGGTGGCGATCGATGATCCCGGCGAGGGTTTCCGCCAACTCCAACAGCCGTCCGTCCACGAATCGATGGAGCAGGGCCTCGCTCGCGAAATACACCAGTGCAGAAAATCCCAGCAGCCAGGCCATGAGCACGAGCGCGAATCGGCTGATGAGATCGCGCAACGATGTCATGCCGTCTGCTCCGGGTCCTCCAGCATGTAGCCCGCGCCGCGCACCGTCGTGATGAGCGGCGGAGAAAAATTATGGTCGATCTTCGCCCGCAGGGCTCGAATATGGGCGTCCACGATGTTGGTCATGGGGTCGTAACTGATATCCCAGACGTGTTCGATGATGACCGTTCGGGTCAGGACGCGGTTCTTGTTCCGGAGGAGAAATTCCAGCAGCGCGTATTCCTTGTTGGTCAGCGAGATTTCCTGGCCGGCCCGCCAGACGCGGTGCGTCACCGGGTCCAGCGTCAAGTCGGCCGCGTGCAAATGGGCCGACGGCTGGGCGCCGCCCCGACGCAGGAGGGCCCTGATGCGGGCCAATAATTCGACGAAGGCAAAGGGCTTCGCCAGAAATTGATCCGCGCCGATGTCAAAACCGGACACTTTCGTCTCCACGGTGTTGCGCGCGGTCAACAGCAGAACCGGCGTCATGTTGCCTTTGGCCCGAATGCTGCGGCAAAGCGAAAGGCCGTCAAGCTTGGGGAGCATGACGTCCAAAATGAGCAGGTCGTAGGGATTGCTCAACGCCATGGCGAGCCCCGCTTCGCCGTCCGCCGCGAAGTCCACGGCATAGTTTTCTTCCTTGAGGCCCTTGCGGATGAACTGCGCCAAATCCAAGTCGTCTTCGACGAGGAGAATGCGCATGGCGCTCCTCCCTTCCACGAGCCGCTACGAACTCGTCGGTGCTTCGTCCGGTCTCGAAGCCTGACCCGCCGCTTTGTGCTTGAGCGCGCGTCCTTTCCCCGGGGTGGGGTCGGGTACGATTCCATAGATTTCCCGGCCTTCGTGCCCTTCGGGGAGATATTCGGTGATCGGCATGCCGTCTTCGCGGACGAAGAGCAGGCAATGACAGTACTTGTAGATCTGCATTTCGTCGCAGGCGCAGATCCAACGCCGCAGTTTGGCTTCCGCCTGCTTATCCTTGTAAAAATTGCAGGGGCAGAGCGGTTTGCCGAGCTCGTCCACGTGCATCGCCAGACCCTTGACGACCGCCTCGGTAACGGAGGGATTGGGATGCATGACGGTGCCGCTCTTCTCGGCATATCCCCGCACGAATTTGACGATCTTCTCGAGACTCTCTTGTGTTGGTTCAGCCACGGACCGCTCCTCTCTATCTCAGGCCGGAACGACGCTGTTCGCTAGTTTACAGGGGAATTTCGCTCCATTACAATCGAGGCCTTTCGTCTTTCGCCGTGAGACTCATGAGCGACTGTTCAGTCCAAAGTATATTGATAAACCGACTGGCTGCCGGCCTGGGCACCGAAGCTGCTCGCGCGTTTGTCGCGCGAACGGAAGCATCGGCAGATCGGCCCGATGTCGTGGCGCACGTCGCGGCCCTGCTGGATGAGCTCGAGGCGACGTCGGCCAAGGTGGCGCGGGCGGCGGTTGACGCCCTTCCCGAGCTCGATCGACAGGGCGGACTTTCCGTAATCGTTCCCTGGTTGGACATGGGCGTCGTGTTGGCTCAATCGTCCGGAGCCGCCGCCTTGAGATACTTCAAGGAGAGCCCCATGATCCTCGGCTTATTGGAACGAACCGAGACGCGCGGGGAGGCCCTCACCGTCGGGATCGAGGCCGCCGATCGCGACGTCACGGCGGCGTTGGAATTTTTGCGCGTCGCGCCGGATCTTGAGAGGACGATTCCGTTCGGAGACGCCAGGCGCTGGCTCGACGTCGGTCTTGAACTGGCGGCGGTCGACTCGGTGGCGGGCATCGAGTACGTCCGGCAGATGGCTCGTGTGGCCGCCGTGCTGCGAATCGAGGACGTCCGACCGTGGCTGTCGGTGGGCACGCATCTCGTCACCACCAATACGTTGGGCAAGCCGGATTATCTGGCCATGATCGAGTTCATGCGCACGAGCCCGACGGTGCTGGGGGAAATCGAACAGCCCGCCGTTCGTTCGCAATCGCTGCGGGTGGCATCGTCGCTGGCCGAACGTTCCCCCGAGTCGGCGGTCGCATGGCTTGCGGAGGCGCCGCATCTCTTGCGGATGCTGCCGTCGGAGGAGCAACGGCTCGAATTGCTGCAATACGCCGTCCTGCTTGCCGAACGCGACGCGGAGGCGGCGCTCCTCTATCTTCGGCGCGGCCCGGACGTCATGACGTTGATCGGGGAGGGACCTCAAGCCCGCTCGCGATTTGAGACGTGGCTCAAGGCCGGCATGGACGTGTTGGCGTACAGCCGGGAGGGGGGACGGGTCTATTTTGGGATGGAATCCCGCAACGCCCTTGCCTCGCTTGAACGGGCGATGGCGGGTGTCCCGCTTCGGCGGGTCGCCCGGAGAATCAAACTTTTCGTCCAAGGGCTTTGCGGAACGGACGTCACGATTGCGACGCTTCCCGAGTCGGCGTCGGCCGCCGACGCCCGAGCGACGGTCAGCCCGGACGGGCGCACGATGTTCTTGCCGGCGATCCTTCGCCGCTACGCCACGGCGGAGGAAAATGAACGGTGGGCCATGGTCATGGCGGCGCACGAAGCCGGTCACTTGCAATTTGGCACGTATCGGCTCAGGCTGGCGGCGCTTGCCGATGTGATCGAGGAAGTCCGGCAACGATACGGCCGTTTATCGCGTCCCGTTCCCGGGACGTTGAACGCGTTGTTTCAGCTTTATCCGTTGCCCAAGCTGGCGCAAGATCTATGGACCGTTGTGGAGGATGCGCGCGTTGAATTCTTGCTCCAAACGGAATATCCGGGGCTGCGGCACGATCTCGCCCTCCTGGCGGCTGAGGCCGTGGCGTCACGGCGCAGCGATCAGACGACCACGGTCACGGAGCTGATGGTCGACGGTCTCTTGCGCCTTTCAACGGGCGAGTCGCCCGATTCGGCGGTCCCTCGGGCGATCGAGCGGGAGGTCTCCGAGCTGTGGGCTCTGTGCCGGCCGCTTTTCCGGAAGGGGGCGACGGCGGAAGATGCCGTGCGCCTGACCGACGCGCTGTACGTCAAGATTGAGGAACTGGCGGCGTCGCACTCGAAGCGACTTGGGGATGACGCGTGGAAGGACCGGACGGCCGATGAAAGTCAAACGGCACCGCCGCCCTCCGTCGTTTCGGAACAGCCGACCGATATGTACCGTCCTTTGATCAACCACGCCCACCGCGGTGAGATGAATCCGGAGTTCATTACGTGGGATGGGGAGCCGACCAGGCAGGACGATGAACAAGACGCCGAGAGAAGCGGGACGACCGGTACTGATAAAGAAGGCTCGTTTTCCGGCCGAAGCGACACGGTCTCTGGCGGCAAGCGGGAAGGTCGGGAGTCCGATGCGAGCGACAAGCCGGCCGGCGGTCAACGGATGCCCGCCGCCGTTGAGGAGTTGCTGTCCGTCGATGTCGAGCAGAGATTGAAGCCTGAATCGGCGGTGTCCGCGGAACGGACCGTCCGTTATCCGGAGTGGGATTATTCGATTCAGGATTACCGCGTCAACCGCTGCCGAATCATCGAACGGCCTGCGGATGCCGGCTCCGACGACGGCGTCGAGACGATTCTTGCGAGTCGTCGCAGCGAGATCGCGTCGCTTCGGAAGCTCTTTGAGAGCCTGCATCCCGTCGCCTATCGCCGTGTTCCCGGACAACCGGAGGGCGACGATCCGGACCTCGACGCCGTCGTCCGAAGAGCCGCGGAATTGCGGGCGGGGCTGGAGGGGAGCGATCGTGTGTATATTCGGCGGGACAAGCGGGACCGTAGCGTCGCCGCCGCGTTCTTGGTCGATATCAGCGGATCGACGAGCCGGAAACTCGACGGCGGACGCCGAGTCATCGATATCGAGAAGGAAAGCCTGGTGCTGCTCTGCGAGGCGCTGGAGGCCGTGGGCGATCAATATGGTCTCTACGCCTATTCCGGCGAGGGGGCCGCGTCGGTCGATTTTTTCATCGTCAAGGATTTCGACGATCGCTTGGGAACGGTTGCCGCTCATCGGCTGGGGGGGCTCGGCCCTCGACGACAAAATCGAGACGGGGCGGCGATTCGCCATGCCTCGGCCAAGTTGCTCAAGCGGAGCGCCAAGCATCGACTGTTGATCCTCCTGAGCGACGGCAGGCCGCTGGACGGGGAGGATTACAAGGACGACTACGCCGTGGAGGATACCAAGAAAGCGTTGCAAGAGGCTCGGCGACACGGTATCCGTCCGTTTTGTGTGACCATCGATCAGGAGACGACCGAGTACCAACGGCGCATGTACGGCGACGTGCGATTTGTGGTCATCGATCGCGTCGAGTCGCTGCCGACGCGACTGCCGAACGTGTATCGGCGGCTGACAGCGTGAAAGGCCGCGAGAGCGGATACAAGAGGGAGAAGTGACGGGAAAACCGTCTGTTCCACCATGGCTCTATAAGCTGTTTACGGGGCACCAGTATCCCTACGTCCGCCGGTTGGCCAAGTTCGCCCAACCGGTGGTACCGGGAGAGGATCGTCCGGAGCCGACCAAGGAGATGATCGAGGCCAAGTTCTGGGAGGTCTTTCCGCGTTGTCGCGTCAAGGTGTTGCAAGAAGTAAAAGAAGGAATGATCGTCGTATTTCACGAACTGGGAGAGTATCCGCCCGGCGGGTATGGAGAACTGGTCGAAAATCCCGAAGAGTTTCTGGCAAGTCGGTACGGCAAAAAGAAGATCAAAATCAATTTTTACGATGGAGAGAATTTTGTCTGCACGATCAACTTCAAAGTGGCGGGCTGGACGGAACATGAGGGGTGAAGGACAGGCCAAGCGAGCAAGCTGACGAATCTTGACGCGGTGTCAACAATGCCTTCGTGTGGGAGGGGCGGATTATGAAACGAGCCAAAGTCACCGTAGTGGGCGCGGGGAACGTCGGGGGAACGACCGCTCAGCGGCTGGCGGAGAAAGATACCTACGACGTGGTCTTGGTTGACATCGCCGAGGGGATTCCCCAGGGCAAGGCCCTCGATATTTCTCAGGCGGGGCCGATCTGCGGATACAGCACCCGCGTGATCGGCACCAACGGGTACACCGAGACGACCGGCTCGGCGATCGCCGTGATTACGTCGGGTATGCCGCGAAAGCCGGGGATGAGCCGCGATGAGCTGTTGGCGACCAATGCAAAGATTGTCAAATCCGTCGTGTCCGAGCTGGTGTCCCGTTCTCCGGACATCATCTTGATTCTTGTCACGAATCCGCTGGACGCCATGGTGCACGTGGCGCGTCGCGTCAGCGGTCTGCCCAAGTCCAG
>JAIWOH010000133.1 GCA_020216985.1 Nitrospira sp. | reverse complement strand
GGTCATCGGTATGGGAGGGGTGTTGGATTCGGCCCGCATGCGCTCGTTCATCGCGGAGGAGTTGAACGTGCCGGGACCGGACGTTCAGGCCATGGTGCTGGGAGGGCACGGCGACACGATGGTGCCGCTTCCCCGCTACACGACGGTCCGAGGCACGCCCGTGTCGGCCCTGATGTCCAAGGAGAAGCTGGACGCGATCGTCAAGCGCACACGTGACGGGGGGGCCGAAATCGTCGGCTTACTGAAGACGGGCAGCGCCTTTTACGCGCCGTCGGCTTCGGCGGTGGATATGGTGGAGGCGATTTACAAGGATGAAAAGCGGGTGATGCCGTGCTCCGTTCTCTGCGAGGGGGAGTACGGGCTCAAGAACGTGATCGTCGGCGTTCCGGTCAGGATCGGACGCGCCGGCGTCGAAGAGATCGTTGAATACGATCTTGAGCCTGACGAGCGAGCGGCACTGAACGCGTCGGCCAATGCGGTGCGAGAGCTGTGTGCGAGGGTCGACGAGCTGATGGCGTAACCCCCGCCGGGTTGCTCATGGAAAAATGTGCGGTCGGCGACCATTCCATTCGGTGCTGCCGGTTCGTCGGCACCTTGTCGAGAGGCCGGTGCGGTGACTTGACATTCGGAGAACGACTGAAGTAGAGACACAGGCTGATCGTCAACCGTGCGACAAGGAGGATTATGAAATTTCTTGAAGATCCATTGCAGACCATGGCCGCGGGGTTTGCGCTCTCCGTCGTATTGATCGTCGTCTATTTGGGATTGACCGGCATCGGTGCCGGCGAAGCCGATTGGCCCCAGATGATTCTCCGGTGGATCCATTTCCTGGCGGGGATCACCTGGATCGGCTTGTTGTATTTCTTTAACTTGATCAACGCCGCCTTTTTAAAAAGTCTGGATGGGCCGACCAAAAACATCGTGATTCCGAAACTTATGCCGGCCGCGCTCAATTGGTTCCGTCATGGGGCCACGGTGACGGTACTGGCGGGCGTGCTCTTGTACGGTATGATGTACCACAAGGGCGGCACGGGAGCGGTCGCCCTGGCGATCGGAGGATTGCTCGGCATCATCATGATGGGCAACGTCCATGGGATCATCTGGCCGAACCAGAAGAAGATCATCGCCGCCGTGACCGCCGCCGCGCAGGGGACTCCGGCGCCGCCTGAAATGGCGCAATGGGGGCGGACCGCGTTGCTGGCCTCTCGCGTGAACTTTATGCTGTCGATTCCCATGTTGTTTTTCATGGGGGCAGGCAGCCACTTTCGATAAAAGGCTGTCCTTCTCGCTGGCGGAGGAGCCTCCGCCGGCGGCGTTCCCCAAGATTCCAATCATCCCCTCTATGCCTAGAGGTTGATGGGTCTCCTAGCCCGTCGTGTTCGACGATTGGGGCCTAGGCGTCGGCCATTGCCTTGACGGGCCGGGAAAAGGAGCCGTATAGTGCCAGCGGGAGAAATCATCGCTGAGGATACATAGCTGAAGGTACATAATAACAAGCGGAGTCGGTGATGCTGATCGGTGAAGAGCCGCGACTGGTTCAGCAACTTGAAGGCGAGCCGTGGGAGATCGACGGCTACCTGAACGTCGGGGGCTATGGGGCATGGAAACGCTGCGTCAAGGAATTGAGCGCGGCGCAGGTGGTGGAGGAGCTCAAGAAATCCGGTCTGCGAGGGCGAGGGGGAGCCGGGTTCCCCACGGGAGTCAAGTGGGACAAGGTGCTCAATCATCGGGTCCGGGAGCGATACTTTGTCTGCAATGCCGGCGAACATGAACCGGGGACGTTCAAAGACCGTCATTTGCTGCGGATGCTCCCCCATCAATTGATCGAAGGGTGCTTGATCGCTTCGCATACGGTGAAGGCCAAAGCCTCGTTCATTTATGTGAATCATGAGTATCATGAAGAGCGGGAGAATCTGAAAAAGGCGCTGGATCAGGCAAAAGCGCGCGGTCTTCTGGGGACCAACGTCTTCGGAAGCGGTGTCGACGTGGACCTGCAAATTTTTGAGGGCTATGGGAGCTACGTCGCGGGTGAAGAGACCGCCATGTTGGAATCGATGCAAGGGCGTCCGGCCATGCCCAGGCAGAAGCCGCCCTTTTATCCTACCGACTTCGGCTTGTATGGAAAGCCGACCTTGGTGAACAACGTCGAGACGCTCTGCAACGTTCCTCGGATTCTCCAAAAAGGAGCGGCGTGGTTTACCCAAGTGGGGACGGAAAAATGTCCGGGCACCATGATGTTTTCATTGAGCGGGGCCGTCAACCGTCCCGGCGTGTACGAAATGCCCATGGGGGTGACGATCCGGACGTTGATCGAGCAGTGCGGAGGAGGCGTGCCCGGAGGTCGCAAGATCAAGGCGGTCTTTCCAGGGGGGCCGGCATTTTCGATGGTGACGGCCGATCAACTCGACCTCCGCATGGATTTCGATTCGCTCAAGCAAGCGGGAACCGGCCTGGGCTCGGCGGGTGTCATCGTCGTGGATGACGCCACGTGCATGGTGGGGAAGACGCTCCAGTTCTCAAAGTTTTTCAAGAACGAGAGTTGCGGCCAATGTCCTCCCTGTCGGATGGGCACGATCAACTTGGCCGCGCTCATGACCAAGATCGAAGAAGGCCATGGCACGCAAAAGGACCTCGACAGTCTGTTGCAGCTCTGCGGTTTTGTCAAAGGCACCGGCTATTGCACCCTGGTGACGGGTGCATCGGTTTTGGTGCAGAGCAGCGTCAGGCTGTTCCGTCATGAGTACGAGGAGCACATTCGGCTGGGGCGGTGTCCCTATCAGGCTGAAACGGTCGGTGCCGGTGTCCCATCGTGATGGTCTGGAGATCGTGATGCCACGAGTGACCTTCCTGCATCATGGAGAATGGACCGGAGAAGTGGACGCCAATACGTCGCTTCTGGATGCGGCAAAAGCCCTGGGCTTGCCCCTGAATCATGATTGCGGCGGCAACGCGTCGTGCACGACCTGTCGGGTCGAAGTTGAAGCAGGCTCGGAACATCTCTCCGAAATCGATTTTGATGAACAGGACCTCTTGGATCGTGAGGCGCTGAGCGATCCTCGGCATCGATTGGCGTGTCAGGCGCGGGTGTTGGGCGATGTCGTTGTGCGCGTTCCGAAAAGCAAGTGGGAAACTCACGGCCGCGACCTGCCGGGCTTGTGAACGGCCGGAAGGTCGGGGGTGTTGATCTTGGGGGAAGAGGTGCTACACTAAACGAGCCGAGTCCGTAAGGTACGGAATTCGAGAGAAAGAGGAGGAAACCATGCTGACGATCACGCCGGTGGCGGAACAGAAGATCAAGGAATTGATGGCCGAGGAAAAAGACGTCGTCGGGCTGCGCGTGTATGTCCGTGGCGGGGGATGCCACGGGTATCAATACGGGATGGCCTTTGAATCGAAAATGGCAGAAGACGATACAGTGATCGAAATGGGAGACGTCAAGGTGATCATGGACTCCCAAAGCGCCCCGCTCCTGCAAGGGGCGGAGGTCGATTACGTTGACAGCGTGCAGGGCTCGGGGTTTTCCATCAAGAACCCTCAGGCCAAAACGACCTGTGGCTGCGGCAGCTCATTCAGTTACTGAGGAGTGTCGCCGGCACTTCCGACAGAGCCTCTTTTTGGCATAAAATTAACATGAGGCCAGGGTTGCTCGTGCGCGAGCGATCCTGGCTTTTCTTCATGCGATGAGGCGGAGAAGAGGACGTTTCACATCATGATGATCACCAGACGCTATCGGTTCTGCGCCGCCCATCGGCTTCATAGCGATCGCCTCACCGAGGACGAAAATCAAGCCGCGTTCGGAAAATGCAACAATCCCAACGGCCACGGCCACAATTACGTGGTTTTGGTCACGATCAACGAAGACGGGGAAAATGAGGGGCAAGAGATCGCGTCTCTCGATCGAACGGTCGCCGAAACCGTTCTCCAGCGGTTTGATCATCATGATCTCAATTGCGATTCCGCGTTCACCGATTGCACGACCACGGGCGAAAATCTGGTGAAATTGATTTGGGATCTGTTGGAACCGAAGCTGCTGCGCGGGAAACTGCGCAAGGTGGGGGTCATTGAGACAAGGGACAATTATTTCGAATATGCCGGTACGGCTTGATACCCGGGAGGAGCGTGTGGCGAGGCGGGGAAAAGGGAAAACGATGATAGAGGAGACGAGCGAGGATGTGAGCGGCAATGGCCGCCCCGCCGACGTGGACGCCTTGCGGTCACTGGTGACGCGGATGTTGACGGCGCTCGGCGAGAAACCGAGCAGAAACGGCTTGCTCAAGACGCCCGAACGGGTGGCCAAAGCACTGGCCTTCATGACGCAGGGCTATCAGCGGGACATCGACCATCTCTTGAACGGCGCGCTGTTCCCTATCCAATACGACGAGATGGTCATCGTGAAGGATATCGATTTCTTCAGCATGTGCGAACACCACCTGTTGCCGTTCTTCGGCAAGGTCCATGTCGGCTATCTGCCCAACAAGAAAGTGGTGGGCCTCAGCAAGATTCCTCGAATCGTCGATGCCTTTGCCAGGCGGCTTCAGGTGCAGGAGCGGCTCACCGTCCAAATCGCGGAGACCCTCAACGAGAAATTAAATGCGAAGGGGGTGGGCGTCGTAGTTGAAGCCAGGCATCTTTGCATGATGATGCGCGGGGTGGAAAAACAGAACACGGTGGCCGTCACCAGTTCGATGTTGGGAGAATTTCGAAGTCAGCCGCAAACCCGCTTGGAGTTTCTGAAGCTCATTCAGAAAACCAGCGTGGGCGACGCGGACTAACCGCGTTTGCCCGTTTTCTCCCCTTTTCTACTCTCCGGCCAGGCTCCTGCTGAATGCTCGAACCACGCGATTGAATGTGTCGGGCCGTTCCAGATTCGACAGGTGTCCGGCCTGTGGAATGACGGTAAAGCGGGAGTCGGCGATGCGATCGGCCATGAGTTTCGCGTCGGAGGGCGGGGTGGCTTGGTCCAGCTCCCCGGCGATGACGTGAACCGGGCAGGTAATCGATCCCAACAGGGGAATCGAATCGGTCCGTTCGGCCATGGCCATCAAGTCTCCCGCAATTCCGCTGACCTCGGCGCGCTCAATCATGGCTCGAACCCTGCGGACGAGATCCGGACGGGTCTCGATCGTGAGAGGAGAGAGCAATTTCGGGATCATAAGATCGGCGATGGCGGCCGCCCCCTTCTTATAAGCGATTTGGGCCATTTGGAAACGAGCCTCTTTCCCTTCCGCGGTGTCCGCTTGGGCTCTTGTGTTGGCCAAGATGAGGCCCTTTACGCGGTTGGGGTATCGACGATAGAACGCAAAAAGAATGTAGCCGCCCATCGAGAGCCCGACCAGCACCGCCTGTCTGATCGACGAATGGTCCATTAAAGCCCGCACGTCCTCCGCCGCCTGGTCGAGGGTGTAACGCCACAGCGGGGCATCCGACTCTCCATGGCCGCGGAGATCAACGGTGACGACGCGAAACTCCGATGAGAGCGCTTCGACCTGCGGCTCCCACATGGTTCGGTTGAGGGGAAAGGCGTGCAGAAAGACGAGCGGCAACCCCGTTCCCTGGTCGCTGTAAGCGAGAGAGATGCCGTTGACATGGGCGATCATGCTTGCACCAATAACGAGACGGACGGCCCTTTCCCTACCATCGCCCCTCACGGCCGTCAAGGGCCTTCCGAGACCGTTTGCGCGGGCAAGGACGGGGTGTATAGAATCGCTGAGACGATGAGGATTCCGATGGACGAGGAAAGAGATGACACCCCCGGTCTGTTCGATGTTCGCCAACGCCAGGAGACGGCTTCCGCTCCGTTGGCCGAACGGATGCGTCCGCGGGAGTTCGACGAATTCGTCGGACAGGAGGACATCATAGCCCCGGATCGACCCTTGCGCCGAGCCATTGAAACGGACCGACTGACGTCCGTGATCTTTTGGGGACCTCCCGGCTCGGGAAAAACGACTCTCGCCCACCTGATCGCTCGACATACGAAAGCGCAGTTTGTTCCCTTCTCGGCCGTGACCGGAGGAGTCCAGGAGCTACGGGCGATCATCAAGTCGGCCGAACAGCGACGGACGCTTCACGGAGCCCGGACGATTCTCTTTGTCGATGAAATCCATCGCTTCAATAAAGCCCAACAGGACGCCTTTCTTCCTCACGTCGAACGGGGGACCGTTGTTCTGGTGGGAGCGACCACCGAAAATCCGTCCTTCGAGGTGATCAGCCCCCTTTTGTCTCGCTCGCTGGTCGTGGTTCTGAAGCCCCTCTCCGAGCAGGCGTTGGGGCAGGTGCTGGACCGGGCCCTCAGCGATACAGAAAGAGGACTGGGCGGACGAGCCGTGCGGCTCTCGGCCGAGGCCAGGCGACGGCTGATCGCATACGGCAACGGGGATGCGCGGGCCATGCTGACCGCGCTGGAATTTGTCGTCACTCATGTCTCCGCCGGCTCGGCCGGTGATTGTGCGATCAATGAGGCTTTGCTGGAAGAGGCGTTGGGCAGGCATGCGCTGCGGTACGACAAGGGCGGCGAGGAACATTACAACATCATCTCCGCGTATATCAAAAGCCTTCGCGATTCGGACCCCGACGGCGCCCTCTACTGGCTGGCGCGCATGGTGGAAGGAGGAGAAGACCCCAAGTTTATCGCCCGCCGGATGGTCATCTTTGCCTCGGAAGACATCGGCAACGCCGATCCAATGGCCCTGGTGGTCGCCACGGCGGTGGCGCAGGCCGTCCAATTCGTGGGGTTGCCCGAAGCGCAAATCAATCTCGCCCATGGCACGACCTACCTGGCGTCTCGACCGAAAGACAATGCGTCCTACGTCGGGCTGTTGGAAGCCATCCGTGACGTAAAAACCCATGGAAATCTTGGGGTTCCGCTTCATCTTCGGAATGCCGAGACCTCCCTGATGAAGGCGCTGGGGTACGGAGAGGGCTACCGGTATATCCACAACGACCCCGGCGCGGAAACCGAACAGCGTCACCTCCCGGACCCCTTGCACGGCCGGCGGTATTATCGTCCAAAAAATCGGCGATAGAGGCGATTTGCTTGTGTACAATCCGATCTAATCGGTTATACTTAATCACGTTATGAAGCGAAACGAAGGAAAATGGTCCGGCGCCATGGCGACGGTCAATGAGCGAAGAAAGTTCGTGCGGGCCACGCTGGTGGGCTCCGCCCTGGTGATTCCTCACGATGGAAAACGGGCGAGCACCGCCGTGCTGGACAACGTGAACAAAATCGGCGCCGGTCTTCATACGAAGGACCGGTTTGTTCCCAAGACGCGAGTGACCGTGTCGCTCGCATTCCTGGATTCCAATCGGGTTGAACAGCAGGAAAAGCTGGACGGCATGATCGCTTGGGTCAAGCCCTGGAGCAAGAAGGGGTTTTTGATCGGGGTCGTGTGGGACGACGTCGTGACGGAAGAAAAAAATCGCTGGCTCTACTACTACCTGGAGGAAACGCTCAAGGCGTCTCGCTAACGCAGCGCCGTCAGCTTGTGTTTGATCTCTTCCAACTCGGACGAGAGCGACTCCCAGCGGGCGGTCAATCGTTCGAGATCGCGTTTCCATCCGTCCTGTTCCTGGTGCAGGACGTTCCATTTGCCAAAGTCGCGGTACAGTTCCGGGTCAGCCAGCTCGACGTCTCGGGCTTTCACTTTCTGTTCGAGGCCCGCGATCTCCCCTTCCAACCGAGCCACTTGTTTTTCGAGACGGGCGTGGGTTTTGGTCAAATCACGCCGGTCGCCGCCGGACTGTTTGGGCGTGGGGGGAATCTGCTGTGCCATCGCCCGCGTCGGCTCCGCCGACTTGCCGCGTGATTTGCCTACGAGCTCCTCCGTGGTCTCCGTGATCGATTCCAGCTCCTGCGCCTTTTTCCAGAGATAGTACTCGTAGTTGCCGTGAAAGTTCCGTGCCCGTCCGTCTTCGATCTCCACCACGCGCGTCGCGATCCTCGTCAGGAAGGTGGGATCGTGTGAAATAAACACGATCGTCCCGGGAAATTCGGCGAGGGCGTCGGTCAGGACATCGACGGAAGCCGGGTCCAGATGATTCGTCGGTTCGTCCAGGAGCAACGTATTGGCCGGTTCGACGAGCATGCGGGCCAACGCCACGCGATTGCGCTCTCCTCCGCTCAACGCCTTGATCGGTTTTTTCTGCTCTTGGCCGGAGAAAAGAAACGCGCCGGCGATGCCGCGCAAAAAGTTCATCTCGGCGTGTTTGGTCACCTCTTCCAGCGACTCCAGGATCGTGTGCTCGGGATTCAAGGCTTCCGCCTGGTGCTGCGCGAAGTAATGCAGCGTCACGCCGTGTCCCACGATGCGCGTGCCAGAATCGGGCGGAAGGACGCCGGCCAGGATTTTTAAGAGCGTGCTTTTTCCTGCGCCGTTTTCTCCGACCAGCGCCACCCGTTGTCCGCGCTCGACCGAAAAATCCAGCGACTCATAGACGACCTTGTCTCCATAGCGTTTGCTCACGCCCGCGAGGTCGAGCACCTGCCGCCCGCTGGCCGGCGGCTCGGGGAACCGAAACTTGACCCGCTTGGGGTCCCGTTGGAGCTCGATGCGTTTGACCTTCTCGAGCTGTTTGAGGCGGGACTGGACCTGACTGGCTTTGTTGGCTTGGTAGCGGAATCGGTCCACGAATTTCTGGACGCGGGCGATCTCTTTGGCCTGCCGCGCCGCGGAGGCGTGCAGTTGGGCGTCCCGTTCCGCGCGGAGCCTGCGGAAGGTCGAGTAATTTCCCCGATATTCTTCGATCTTGCGATGCCGCAGTTCCCAGATATGGGTGACGACGCGATCGAGGAACGCCGTGTCATGGCTGATAATCAACAGCGTCATGTCCGAATCCAACAAAAACTGCTCAAACCAACGCTGCGTGGGCTTGTCCAAATGGTTGGTCGGCTCGTCCAGCATCAGGACGTCGGGATTGGAGAGCAGGAGGTGCGCGAGCGCCACGCGCATGCGGTAGCCACCGGACAAGGTTTCAATCGGTCGGGAGAAATCCGCCTCGGAAAAACCGAGGCCCATCAGAATGCGTTTGGCTTCGTGCTCGGGGAATTCGTCCCGATGTGCCGCGTCGAGCACGGTCTTGCCGATGATGGTCTCGAGCTCCTGCGGCAGATAGCCGATGCGGAGTCTCGGACGGAGATGGATGGACCCCTTGTCGGGCGATTCTTCCCCCAGGATCATGCGGAAGAGCGTCGTTTTGCCCGCGCCGTTCGGGCCGACCAGGCCGACTCGTGAATTGGGCCGAAGATGCGCGGACGCTTCGGTGAGCAGCACCTTGGTCGAATATTGTTTGCTGACGGAATCGATCTGCAGCATGCAACGCTAGGCGATACGCGAGTGGCCGGCGCTAAGAGGACCGAAGACTCTCTCCGTGCCCATCGCTTTCGATAAGACAAGAAGGAGTACGCGGTTCAACCACGGGTTGGTATGGTGGAGCTGGCGGGGATTGAACCCGCGACCTCGTGAATGCCATTCACGCGCGCTCCCAGCTGCGCCACAGCCCCACGCTCATTTGGATATTCCGATAGACTGAACGTGCAAGGTGGAGGGCATGCTAACACGCAGGTCTAGGCCAGTCAAGAAAACCTCCCGCCCCCTCCAGAGACCGACCCTCCGCCCCCGTTCCGTTCGTGATTCGTGGGACAACACAACGTCAAGTGTTGCGGATCGGTCGGCTTTCCGGCTTGAACTTCAAGGGAAGCACGGGTGAGGACCGGCTTGACAAAGGCCGAGCGGGAATCCTACCATGGCGCTCCGCGGCTCTGATCTCGGAGGCAGGTCAGAGCCATTTTTTCGTGTTCACCGGCGGGACGGGAGCGGCTGCCAATGGGCAATTTGGTCATTATCGGCGCCCAATGGGGCGATGAAGGCAAGGGCAAGATCGTGGACATCTTGGCCCGGGACGCCGACGTCGTGGTGCGCTATCAAGGCGGCTCGAACGCGGGCCATACGGTCATCAACGAGCGGGGCACGTACGTCTTTCACTTGATTCCGTCCGGTATTTT
>JAIWOH010000126.1 GCA_020216985.1 Nitrospira sp. | reverse complement strand
AGTCGCGACCCCCGCTCCTCCCACAAACAGGGCCGTCAATCCGATCAGACCCAAATAACGGGTCAGTTGATCCACGGACCGTTTCAATTGCGGTTGCGCGTCGCGATATCCCGTGACGCGTGCCGCGTCAGACGCAAGCCGCCCGCGCAATTCATACAACAGCGATTCGGCCGACAGGGAGTCGGGAAGCTTGAGCACGTAACGCTCACGGATCCGACTTCCCACTTTGATCAGGTCGGCTTCGTGGAGTCCCTCTTGAGACATGAATACTCGGGGGCCGAGACTGAACATATTCGCCACGCGATCCGGCTCCGTCCTGACGACGCCGGTAATGATGAATCGTCCTTGACCGATCTTGAGCCGATCGCCTACGGCAAGCCCCATTCTGATTAGCAGAGACTCCTCAACGACCACTCCGAAGCAAGGATGATCGGGGCATGCGCGAGCTTGGGGGAGAAGAAGGTTCCCCAACTTCTCGTCAGGCTCCAGGCGGAGCGAACCATAGAGCGGGTATCGCGGTTCGACGGCCTTAAGCTCGATGATTTGCGTCGGTTGCCCAGCCGTCGGGAAAGAAGCGTTCGCCGCCATGGCGATGAGCTCGCTGATGTGCGTCACGATCACGCCGCGATCGCGAAGCGAATCCAAAACCGCTCGACCCTCCGCACTGATCTGTCTGGTCAACCGGATTTCGAGGTCGCCGCCCAAAAGGCTGCGCGCCTCTTTGGTGACCGCTTGCTCAACTTGGGTTCCAAAAAGAGAGACGCCCGTCAAGGCTCCCACGCCGACGGCGATACAGATTAAGAAATATAGAAAGTGTCTCCAGGCCGCGCGTGTTTCGCGCCACGCCATCTTCAGGGCGAAGAGTGTCATCGCAATGATCCACTCACGATGCCGGCGGGTGTGCGTAGAGGAGGCGAAGTCTCATTCGGCGTTTCCTTGAGAGACGAGGAGGTCCGAGGGAAGTGCGGGAGCAAACAACGAGTCCGATTCCACACGGCCGTCACGCAAGGCGACCACCCGCTGCATCAAGGCCGCCAGGGCGTGATCGTGAGTGACGAGCACCAGAGTGGTTCCATGGTCACGGTGAAGCGAGAGCAAGAGGTCGATGATCTGCGAGCCGGTCGCGCTGTCAAGGTTTCCGGTCGGCTCGTCGGCCAAGAGAATGGGAGGGCGGCAGGCAAACGCACGCGCCACGGCGACCCGTTGTTGTTCACCTCCGGATAACTGCACCGGATAATGTCCCATGCGATCAGGCAACCCGACGGCCGTCAATAAATCCGCCGCCCGCCGGTCGGCATCGCGCGCTCCGCTCAATTCCAAGGGGACCATCACGTTCTCAATGGCCGTCAGCGTCGGAATCAAATGGAACGATTGAAAGATGTACCCGATGTTCTCTCGGCGAAACCGGGCCATCTGCCCTTCCGAGAGCGCCGTAATGTCGGTTCCATCAAGCTCGATCGATCCGGTTGTCGGGCGATCAAGACCGGCCATTAATCCCAGCAGAGTGGATTTTCCACTTCCTGAGGGACCCACGATGGCGACAGACTGTTTTGGGGGAATCCATAAAGAGATTTCCTTCAAAATGGACACGGATCGACCGGCTGCCGGCAAGGTCATGGAGACGTTGGTCACTCTGATCATGGATGCGTCGCGTGTTCGAATCTATGCAGTCTGAGGGTATTATACTGTATGTGACGAAGGGAGGCGGATCATTGCATCAGACCATGATCAAAGGCTGGCGTGTGTATCGGATCTGGGGCGCCGTCCTCATTCTGTTGCTTTCCCCTCTGACGGCACAGGGAGCGTTGGCCGGAACGACGGAGAGCAAACCTCGTATCGTGGCCTTCGGCGACAGCCTCACGGCCGGCCTTGGAGTCAAGAGGGATGATGCCTATCCGGCTCAGCTTCAAAGGCGATTGGAGGAGCTTGGGTTCCGATATCAGGTGATCAACGCCGGTGTGAGCGGGGATACGACGGCCGGAGGACTTCGACGCGTGGGTTGGGTCCTCTCCGCCAAACCGGAGATCGTCATCTTGGAGCTTGGCGCGAACGATGGACTCAGAGGGCTCGGTCTTGAACAGACGAAAAACAACCTTGATCACATCGTTCAGCAATTGCGGCAAGCCGGCGCGATCGTCATTCTGGCCGGTATGAAACTGCCCCCCAACTACGGGCGAGAGTACACGGAACAGTTCGAGTCAATCTATCCGGCTCTTGCAAACCGGTATCGCCTTCCGCTGATTCCCTTTTTTCTAGAGGGGGTCGCCGCTTCTTCGAAGCTGAATCAGGCCGACGGTATTCATCCAACAAAAGAGGGGTATGAGATTGTCGTCGAGCAGGTCCTGAAAGTCCTCAAACCTATCCTTGAGGAGCGAAAGCGGAAATTCTAAAAAGTACACCGCCCCCCTTACAGGGATGGTGCACAAGCGAGATCTTCCCCTCCGCCCAGCCGCGAAGCCTGAGGAAGAGACATTTGTCGTCGCTGATCGAGGAGCTACGGCGTGAAATCAGGATTTCTTGAAAAAAGTATCGTAGACGCCGTAGCCGAGAACCACCGCGATCAATGTGTAGTAAAACGCGGTAATCCCGCTATAGTCCGGTGGGCCGCCTTCGGCGGGAGCATTTGCCATGACCGTTAACGGAGCGGCAAGCCATCCGGCCACCGCGAAGATGCTCATCCATACTCTTTGTTTTCTCATGTCTGCCCTCCAAACCACAAAAAGACTTCTCACGAGAGGGCCGATTCTACTGAAACCGACTACGGTGCGCAAGGGGGCGGAAAGGGGGCGGCCTTCGACCGAGTTCTCTCCTCCGCGAGCGTCAGTTCATTTGGTCGAAGGCTGTTTCAACGAAAGGTGAAGGGAGTCGGTGAGCTCGTGAAAGGAGTCGGTCAGTGCGTCGAGATGAGCGGCTTTGTTCAAGAGTTCGCGCGCGGCCGTCCGAATCTCCGCCTCCTGCCCCATCACTTCTTCAACCAGTGCGGCGGCTTGGGCTAAGGTCGTTTGATACCGCGCGGTCTCGCGTTGCAGGGTGTGCAGTGCAGATTGGGCGGCCTTCGCTTCCGCGATCGATGCCTGGAGCTGCTGAGATAATCGATCGAGATAGGCCTCGCGATCTCTCATTTCAGCCTGAAGGTCCAGCAGCGTCTGCTGGTTTTCGCGCCGGCGGAGTTCCAAGTTGGTCAGATTCGCGATCCACGCTCCCACTGTTCCAGGCCCCACGTCGGGCGGAGCCGGAATCTCGCCGCCGTTTTCAATCGCTTTCATCGCCGGTTCAAGCCACGCCACGAATTGCATGACGTCGCTCAATTTAATATCGGGAACGGACGATGGTTTCGGTTGAGCATCATTCATGGGGGCCGGCTCCGGCGGAGCGGTTGTGGCGTGGGAGGTCTTGCCCTTCTGCGATTGCCGAGGTTGCGTCCAGCGGTGGTACTCAAGTAATGCCGCGATACAGTGCCGACACATCGGCTCTTCGGAGAGCGTGCACGAACACTTGGAAACCAGATGGCCGTCTTTGAGCTTGATCGTCTGCTCGTACAGCCCTGAGTGCCCGATAACGGCTGCGGAGATCTGTGTCTCGTCAGCGTCGACGATGCGAACACGGTTTTCCGTCATGTACTGGCGCCCGATTTGGAAAGCGTTGGCTGCGACTACGGATTCGATCATCGGCGGATCCAGCAAGCCAAGCCGCTCGGCGCTGCAAGCGATTTTGTATCGCATCTTTCCCAAAATGATCCCGCCACGAGAATGACCTTTAGTCTGCCGAGCCTATGCAGGACTGTCAAGAAATGAGGAGTTTGATGTGTTACCGGACGGGCGACCGAAAGACGGGGGGAGATCACAGGGTCATCTATCGGCAACGTTGAGGGGGACCTTTTTTACTCATCGGCGTCAGCCATATATAGTCTGCGATCCGTTCGCGCATCTGTTCGCGGAGCTCGTCGGTTTTGGTGCCATCAAATGACATGAGATAGACGGTCGTCTGCTTGACTTGGCCGGAAAAACGTCTGGCCACTCGTTGGGGAACGGGCAGTCCGTATTGGATATGGCCTCCGCCCGTATAGCTCACGATGGTCCGACGGGCCTTTTCCTGAGACCGGCGCAGGTCGTTCAGGCTCGTCGCGATCGTTACGGCCATGCCCTCGTCGCGGACCATCGACGCCTCGTACATCGATTGAAAATGATCCTTGCTTCCTCCTCCGTGACAGCGCTGAATCTGATCGAGGATCCGTGCGCGGTAGGCCGGATCGTCGACGATCTCTTCCTGATGGAGCCCCCATCGTTGCCATTCCGGATCCTTCCGAGCTTCGGCCAATCCGACCTTGACAATTTGACGGATCAACGGCCTGGGTGGATTCATGGCTCGAACGGACAAACCATGAGTTCGGGCGAAGGCCACCAGCGGCTCGTAATCCTCAAACGCTCCTCCCCAGTTTTGAGTCCAGCGGACCTGCGCGAGGAAGTCGCTTTTCGATAGGTTCTTGTTCGACACATAGTCATCCAACGCCCCCTGGCCGTCCCATCCGAACATTTCCATGCCGATGATGGGCTTGACTCCGTTGGCCCGCAAGTGCTCTAAAATTCGCAAGGCGGCTTCAATGTGATAAGCATTGTAGTGCTCTTCCCCCACGTACACGACTTCATAGAGGGTCAACTCATTCAACCAATCGGATGTCGAAAGCATCCGGCCCGTTCGGGTGTCCAGCACCTGCCACGGTCGCCATTCGCTTGCCGCATCCGAATCGGAAACTTGGCGGTTATGCTGAAGACAACCGAGGCTCACCGTGAACAAGAGGGCGAGGACCGCCCCTTGAAAGGGACTGCAGCCTCGATCGACCTTGTCACGGCGGAGATGTTTTGCAAACATGGTTCACTCCTATCACACCGTCGGTGGGGGGACAAGTGTGCCATGCAGCAATTGGCGATCGGAATGATCGCTGCCGACATGACCAAGACGATCACGGTGAGTGCATCGTGAGCCGTCGCCGGCCCTCCCATGGCCGGATGGATATGGCCGGACAATTTCTGTCCCGCCGGAACGTTCCGTTAGAACCCTCCGTTGCCGACTTGAAGCAAACAGCGAGAAAATTGACCGCCTTCCGACCCTTTGCTAGACTTCGATCGTGCCCCACGACCGATCATTCGCAAGCCACCTCCGGTTTCAATCCTCATGATGAATTCGACGGAAACCATTCGTTCGATTCAAAACAATATCGCGCGAGTAATTAAAGGCAAACCGGCCGCCATTGAAATGACGGTCGTCTGTCTTCTGGCTCGCGGGCACCTGTTGCTTGAAGACGTACCCGGCGTCGGGAAAACCACGTTGGCCCATAGCCTGGCTCGGTCGCTGGACTGTTCGTTCAAGCGCATCCAATTTACGAGCGACCTTCTCCCATCGGACATTGTCGGCGTCTCGATCTTCAATCGTCAAAAACAAGCGTTCGAGTTCATGCCCGGCCCGATCTTCGCCAACATTGTGTTGGCCGACGAAATCAATCGGACGACGCCAAAGACGCAAAGCAGTCTGTTGGAGGCCATGAGTGAAGCGCAGATTTCCGTGGATAATCAAACCTACCCCCTGGGTCAGCCGTTTATGGTCATCGCGACGCAGAACCCGGCCGAGTACCATGGAACCTTTCCCTTGCCTGAATCGCAACTCGATCGATTTTTCATGAAGCTTCGTCTCGGCTATCCCATGCCGGAGGAGGAAAAAAAAGTATTGGAACGGACTCCGTCTTTGCATCCGGCTGAAGAGCTTCGGCCGATCGTCACCGCTCAAGATGTGCTCGATCTTCAGGCTCAGGCAGACAACGTTTTCATGGACGAAAGTCTCACCGACTATTTGCTCTCCATCGTACAGGCGACGCGACAGTCCGAGCTGCTTGCTTTGGGGGTGAGCACGCGTGGGGCGCTGGCGCTCAACCGTGCGACCAAGGCGCTGGCGCTGGCACGAGGACGGACCTACTGTCTTCCCGACGATATTAGAGAGTTGGCGCCGATCGTTCTTTCTCACCGGGTGATGGTCGCCCACACACAGGGCCTTCGCCAACGCGGCTTTGAACAAGCCGAATCCATCATCCGCGATATTGTGGATTCAGTCCCCGTTCCTGTTTGAGCGCGCACGCAACGTTTGCCCGCAACGGCATGGGAATGCCTCTCGTTGTCAAGAAGGACGGGAACATGTCGGGGCGTCGTCGTTCTATTCTGCGCCGCCTTGCTCCCCGCCGATCGACACGGGTGACGTCGGAAGGGGCGTTGTTTCTGTTTCTGGCCCTGGCCATCGGGGTGGCGGCGGTCAATACCGGCAACAATCTCTTTTACCTCCTCCTCTCCATGATGTTGAGCGGCGTATTGGTTTCCGGCGTCGCATCGCGGTCCTGCTTGAATCGATTGGAAATCCGCCGTCATCTGCCGGATCTGCTGTTCGTCAATGAGCCGGCGACGGCGGCGCTGGTGATCAAAAACGGGAAGAGGCGGTGGTCGAGTTATGCGTTGCGATTGCGCGATGTGACCGCCGATGGTCATGGTCTGGACCGAGAGCTTGCTATTCACCACCTTCTGCCCGGGGGCGGCCGTCTTCTGTCCTATCCGCTCGTCCCTTCCAAGCGCGGCTCACTCAAATTGGAGGGAGTATCGGTCTCGACCTGCTTTCCGTTCGGTCTCTTTTATAAAACAGCGTACTATTCCATCCCAGCGACGATTCCCGTGAGTCCGGCGCTCAAGCCGCTTCCGAACGGATTGCTGCGAGAGCTGTCGGGACCGGGACAGGAACGGACCGTTCATCGAAAGGGATACGGCAACGACCTGTACAATCTGCGTCTCTATCAGCCTGGGGACGACTCGCGGACCATCCACTGGTTGACGACCGCCAGAACCTCGAAGCTCATCGTTCGGGAGACGGAAGCGGAGAGTCATCACCGGGCGACGATCTACTTGTCGCTCCTCGCTCCGGACAGCCACGACGCGGTTTTCGAAGAAGCGGTCTCTCTGACGGCTTCGCTGTTACATCACCTGACCGGCCTGGGATATTGGCTCAGATTGACGGTGGGGTCGTTTCACTCGTCCTACGGCCACGGTGACGCTCACCTCATTGAGCTGCTACGGGCCTTGGCTCTTTGCGAACGTCAAGCACCAGGCAAGGGAACGACTGTTCTGGCCGATCATCCCCAATCGCCGGGCGAATGGGATCGCGAGGCAATAATTGTCGTGCGATCGTGGCGTCAGGCGCCGGTTCCCATCATGTCCGACGAGGCCTGTCTTATCGATGTAGAGACAATGGGCGGGGCGGGCCATGTCTCTTGATCAGGCGTTCCGTCTCACGTCCATTTTACTCGCCGGTGTTTCTTTCATCGCCCTATTTCTTGAGTCGCATCTGCCAGGCTGGCTGACGTTTCTAACGGGAGTGGCGTTGATTCTCGCGCTTGTGCGTGTCGCGGAATCGGACAGTGATTCCTCTCCTGAAGCACGGACCGGGCTCCCCACGGCCGTCTGGAATGTCCTTGTCATTCTTGGATTTTTCGGATTCTGGATCGACAGCCTCCTATCGGGCGAGTTGCTTCCCGCGGGGGTTCGCTTTCTCCTCGTCCTCATGGTCATCAAGCTGTTTAACCTTCGATGCTTCCGCGACTACCTTCATCTCCATGTGATTAGTGTAGTCGTGATGTTGGCGGCAGCGTCGCTGGGAGCGGGCGTCTGGTACTTTATCCTTTTTCTTGTGTATCTCCTGGTCGGGGTCTGGACACTGTTGCTTCTGGGGATAACGAAGCAGTTGCAAGATCCTAACATGCCCGCGCCCGTCTTGGCCTCTCAGCGGGAAATAAGGGGATCGTATAGCCGTGTGACCTCTCGGGTGTTCCGGTTAGCCAATGGGCTTGCTCTTTTCGTTTTTGGCGTCACGCTGCTCCTGTTTTTTGCCTTGCCGCGGCTCCAGGCCGGCTTCTATCAGAACGGCCAGGGGGCGGTCATTCGAACCGCAGGATTTTCTGATGCTGTGGATTTGGGATCCATCGGTCCCATCAAGCGAGACCCTCGCGTTGTGATGAGGGTGGAACCGCTTGGTCGAGCTCCGGATGGAAAGGGACGGCTATATCTACGAGGAATCGCGTTCGATCATTACGATGGCCGGTCGTGGGTCAATCAACTGAGCCGGCGACGGGTGGTGCGCGAAGTAGGGCCGGGAATCTTTGCCCTGAATGGGAGTCAGGGAGAAAGACCCGAAAAGCCTTCTCTTCAACTGAAGATATTTTTGGAGCCACTCGACACCCCCGTTTTGTTTGGAGCCCCGTTTATGGAGGCGGTCAGCGGGAATCTGCCGGCGGTCCAGGTTGACGTGAGCGGCTCGTTCTATTTGCCAGTTCCCAGTGTCACGCCTGTTGAATATGTGGCCGTCTCTCGACCCACTGCCGTCTTGCCAGCCGATCTTCAGCCGTCGCCGATCGTGCATCATGAAGCGTTTCTGAGGTATTTTACCCAGGTCCCTGCTCGATCGGACCGCATCGCCGCTTTGGCCAAGACAATAGTCGGGCAAGAGCGCACTCCCTATGGGCAAGCGATGGCGATTCAGGATCACCTCTCACGGAATTATCGCTACAGTCTTGAGATTCCACTTGCCGAGCAAACCAATCCCCTCGAAGAGTTTTTATTCAACCGGAAAACCGGATACTGTGAACACTATGCAACGGCCATGGTGATGATGTTGCGGACACTGGGCGTTCCTGCTCGTCTGGTGACGGGATTTCTGGCGACGGAATGGAATGAATATAGAAATCATTATGTGGTCAGGCAGCAAGACGCCCATGCCTGGGTCGAAGTCCACCTGCCTCACTCGGGCTGGATCGTCATGGACCCGACTCCTCCATCTGAAGACATCAGCGACATGACCGGTTCCTGGGAAGGGTGGGCAAGTATGGTGGACCATATTCGGCTGTTATGGAATCGAGTCGTCGTGCAGTTTAGTGCGGCGGATCAACTTGCAATTGTTCAGGGGGTCCAAGTCGGTAGCGCAACCATCGGACAGAA
Organism: Nitrospira sp.; assembly: GCA_020216985.1. Classification (GTDB taxonomy): domain Bacteria; phylum Nitrospirota; class Nitrospiria; order Nitrospirales; family Nitrospiraceae; genus Nitrospira_D. The sequence goes on along the minus strand of JAIWOH010000126.1, from coordinate 980 downwards.
GGTTTGGGATTCCACGTCAAAATGGTTTACTTTGCCAACCTCATGGCGGGAAAGAATTGTCGGTCTCCACGACCGGAGCGCCACCGGAATACTTGTCGCAGGGTTCATCGCTATTCTGACTGGACTCTGTCTTCTTCTGTGGCTGGTGGGGGAGAAGCAATTGCGGTATGGGAGACCATTCTCGAAAGGTAATATTCAGGACGACAGGCAAGCCGTCACGAAACTCTACGAGGATATGATTCTAGGTCTATCAAGCAAAGGCGTTCAGAAATCAGCGAGCACGGGTCCGCTTCAATTCCTAGACACGATACGGACGCAGTGGACAGGTGCGTTCCCACTAGCGGCAACGATTACGGAACTGTACTGTCGCGGAAGGTTTGGAAGAACAAGACTGACGCCCGATGAATACACCATCGCCCAAAACACGTTGTGTCAATTGATGAGTTTGACGCGAGAACGGGATGGTGAAACGGAAAAGACTGGAGCGGGAAACGGGATTTGAACCCGCGACCCTCGCCTTGGCAAGGCGATGCTCTACCACTGAGCTATTCCCGCTCGTCGAACGAGCGCATTGATCAACGCGGAAGCCGATTCTACTGGGCATCCGCAGGGGTGTCAAGCAAGAGGTAACAGGAAGAACGTTTCTCAGGCCAAGCGGAAATTCCCAAGAAAAGCCTCTGCGGCTCAACGGTGAATTCTGGCCGTGTGCGATGGTCTATGGCAGAAAAAATGTTGGCAAGCCGCAAATGTCCACCACACGCAAAACCTGACTCTATCGAATTGTTACGATATCGTAATATTGAGCATTGTCGGAATCGAAGAAATTGAATTATAAAAATCATTTTATAACAATTAGTTAGAAAATATGTTCGTTGAGGAAGGAATTAGGCGCTACGAAAATCACCCATTTTGCATTTCTTGAACGTTTTGGAATGAGCAATGTAAATAATTGTTTTATATGAATTTTTAATTTTCATTTC